>JABDRH010000399.1 GCA_013041835.1 Desulfatitalea sp.
GCCCGCGAATATAAACGGAACCATGAAGACCTCTACGCCGACGGTGTCGTTCCGCGAACATCCAAGGCTCATCTCCAGTCCAATCGTGACCATCTGAAAGTAATAAAGTAGTATTATCCGGTAGATAGTATGGCAATATGGATTACTTCAACCCTAATTCTGGCGCGCCGCAAAAGAGCCGCACCCAATTAATGTTTATGTAACCAACTGTATTTGATAAATAGAATTATGATTGTATGTAGCGTATACTTGGGAGGGGCGTTGTTGACAAAAAGATAAAAAAGGAAAAGAAAAGATAAAAGATAGAACCTTGCTTGTTTTGAAAGCGACGATGTCAAAGGCGCGATTGTATATCAATGCCCCCCATATAGCAAGCTGTATGGGGGGCATTGACTGGTGACGTTTATCGAAGCTGACGGCAAATACCTGCCGAGCTTCACTGCAACAAGGGCATAGTGGTGATTTTGAGCCGAATCCGGGCGCACTACACCTATATGATAGTATCGCGTAAAGCCGGTATCGTCATTATTAGTCCCAATAGTCGGTCAGCGGCAATCGCGAATAAGTGGTATCTTATGGTGAACTCGGATTCAAACACGGGTATGGGATCGGCACGGGCCTTGGGTGGATCGTTATTTCGTATTTCCCATAGCCCCACCAAGTGCGACAGGATCTTTCGGATCAGCAGTCTGAGCATCACAAATATCCTGTGCCTTTTTTTATCAGTTCATCCGCCACAACCAGCCGCCGGATATCCGAAGTTCCGGCGCCGATCTCATACAGTTTGGCATCCCTGTAAAACCGGTTGATGGGGTATTCCGTGGCGTATCCGTATCCGCCGTGAAGCTGTAGGCAGATATCCGTTGCCCGGCTCACGGCTTCGCCGGTAAACAAAATGGCTGCCGCAGCCAGCTTGTGAATCTGGGTTCCCTTTCCGCCACGCTCGGATACGCCCGCCAATCGCGCTGCCCGGTAAACAAGGCCGCGTGCGGCTTCAATCTCCGTATATATATTGGCCAACTTGGCTTTCACCATCTGGAACTCACTGATGGGACGGTTAAATTGTTTTCTGGATTTGGTATACTTCAGGGCGATCTCCAGGGTGGTTTCCCCGATTCCCGGGGCCAGTCCGGCAACCGCGACCCTTTCCGTATCGAGTCCGGTCATCATGACATTGATGCCCCCGTTTATCTGCCCGACCTTCCAGCCATACAGGAAGGCAAACCCGCAGACCAGGGTGCTGCCATAGGCGGATTTGAATTCATGGAATCGGCTGCCGTACACAATTCGGGCAATCACTTCCCGTATATCAAATTGCTTTTTCACATCATCTGGGATAATTCCGTAAAGTTCCTTTGGATCATAATAGGGTTCTTCGATTTCCCTTTGCTCGATGGCCACCTTTGGCTCCCTGGGAAAGGCGCCCACAATTTCACGAAGAAGCGCAATGCCTTCTGGCTCGGAATCCACGGCATAATCGGCGGTTCCACTGACACTGCTGTGGACATCGGCGCCGCCCAGTTCATCCGCCGTCACTTCTTCTCCGGTGGCGGCCTTGACCAGCGGCGGGCCGCCTAAAAACACGCCGCCGGTTTTTCGGACCGTGATTGAGTAATCGCACAGGGTGGGGATATAAGCCCCACCGGCGGTGCTGTGTCCCAGAACCAGGGCCACCTGCTTGACGCCCATGGCGCTGAGCACGCATTGATTGCGGAACATCCGGCCCGCCATGTGCCGGTCCGCGAACAACCCGGACTGCAGATGGATCACATTGCCGTAATGATCCGCCAGAACCTGGACTTCAATATGCCGGGATTTTTCGATGTAGCGCTCGGCATATACCTCACTGTTTTTAAAAGACCGCAATGCCTCGCCTTTGGCCAGTTGGACCGCCTGTTCCAGGCCGGACATGTCTTTAATAATCTGCATCCCTTTGCCCCCGCCGCCGGCTGCGGCTTTGATGAGCACGGGCAGGCCGATTTGCCCGATCGATTCAATAAAACTGTGTTCATCCTTTGCACTGGCCACGGAAGGGGCCAGCGGGAAATGATGCGCAATGCACAAATCCCTTGCCGCCACTTTATTGCCCATCATATCAATCACATCCGGCAACGGACCGATGAAAATGATATTCTCCTGTTCAAGCCGCCGGGCAAACGCTGCATTTTCCGCAAGGAATCCAAATCCCGGATGGACCGCATCAGCCCCGTCTTTTTGCAGGCATTGATGATTTGCTCAATATCAAGGGAGGCGGACACCGGGGTTAATCCCTTGATTTCAATTTTTTCGGCAGCCATCTGCACGGCAGGCGTTTGTTCATCCACAGCATGATATGCGACAACGCCGGGAAGGTTCATGCGGTCCAGTCACCGTAGGATCCTGCAGGCGATTTCGCCCCGGTTGGGGATGAATACTTTTGTAACAGGTTTCATGGTTGGAAATATCGTTATGCATAACCTTATGCCATTATGGCGTTAATAAACAGGTCTGCCACCTCGGAACCGAGTGCGTGCATGTCATAGTCCCGGTCAAACATAATCCAGGGAATCAGGATATATGTTTTCAGACTGGTCCAGGGAATCCGGCGCATTGTTCAATGTCCAGTTTATGGCGATATGGTCCAAAGAACCTTATCGTTCTGTTTTTATTTCACTTATCTATAGATTTGAATCTATGTATCTGGAAAATGTAAATCTATTAGATTTGAGTGTTGTTCACATTTTTTGAAAAACCAGGTCATTTTTTATTGATCTCGAATCTAAACCGCATTTTTTATGCCAAATCTACATACGATTGCCCTGAATCAACATCCTAGAATTCTTGACATATTCGACTTCATGCACGTATAGTTTTTCATATGCCAAGCAAGGTTTCCAAAATCTTCAAACCATATCAAGGATGGCCATATGGAATACCCCAAAATCCAGACGGCCCTTCCGGGGCCCCGGGCAAAAAAGCTGATCGACATCGACGGGCACTATGTTTCCCCCTCCTACACAAGAGCCTACCCACTCGTCGTCGAATCCGCCAAGGGATTATGGATTCGCGACCCGGACGGCAATGTCTTTCTTGATTTTACCGCAGGCATCGCGGTTTGCGCGACCGGCCACTGCCATCCCAAGGTGGTGGAAGCGATTAAACAGCAGGCAGATCAACTGCTGCACATGTCCGGTACGGATTTTTATTATACCCCGCAAATTTTTCTCGCGCAAAAGCTGGCGGCACTGATGTCCGCGGACAGCGGCTATCAAATTTACTTTGGAAACTCAGGCGCGGAAGCCATCGAAGCGGCCTTCAAGCTGGCCAGGTGGCATACCCGGCGGGAATTGAACATCGCCTTTTTCGGTTCATTTCACGGCCGCACCATGGGAGCGCTTTCGCTCACGGCCAGCAAGGTGGTTCAAAAAAAACATTACAACCCACTGGTGCCGGGCATCACGCATATTCCATACGCCTACTGCTACCGATGCCCCTATCACCTTTGCTATCCCACCTGCGGGATTGCCTGCGTCCAGTGGCTGGAAGAGACCCTGTTTCGGACCAGCATCCCTGCCGAAGAGGTGGCCGCCATCTTCGTGGAACCGATTCAGGGCGAAGGCGGCTATATCGTTCCGCCGGTGGAATTTCATGCAAAATTACACAAAATCGCCCGCGAGTACGGCATTCTCTACGTGGCGGACGAGGTGCAATCCGGCATGGGCAGAACCGGCGAAATGCTGGCCATGAAACACTTCGGCGTCCAGCCGGAGATCATCACCCTGGCCAAGGGCATTGCATCCGGACTGCCGCTGGGGGCCATGGCCGCCCGTTCGGAAATCATGAATTGGGAGGCCGGATCGCATGCCTCCACCTTCGGCGGCAATCCCCTATCCTGCCAGGCCGCCCTTGCCACCATCGAACTTCTCGAAAAGGAACTGATGCAAAATGCCCGAAAACGCGGCGAACAACTCATGGCCGGCTTGCACAAAATCCAGAAAACCGTGGAATGTATTGGGGACGTCCGCGGCAAAGGACTGATGATCGGGGTTGAGCTGGTCAAAGACCGGGAGACCAAGGAACGTGCACCGGATTGGCGCAACCAGCTCATTCAGAATGCTTTTCAAAAAGGATTGCTGCTGCTGGGCTGCGGGGAGAACACCATACGGCTGAGTCCGGCCCTTACGATCAGTCGAAAAGAAGTCGACGTCTTTTTGAATATTTTTCAGGAAAGCTTGCTGGAAATTTTCAAATAGAAATAAACATGGAGGAAACCATGGACGTTCAGACATCTTTACTGGATCCCAAGAAAGTCCACCCGGGTGTGGGGACCGGTACACTCTGGCACCCATGCCGGGGAGAAAAGCTCGTTTCTTTATCTCCCATTGACAGTCAGCCGTTAGGAACCGTGCAGAAAGCATTGGCCGCGGATTATGAGGGTGCGGCCCATAAGGCTCAAGAAGCATTTCACCAGTGGCGAAAAGTGCCGGCGCCCAATCGGGGAGAAATTGTCCGCCAAATCGGCAATGCCATCCGGGATCGCAAACAGGAGCTGGCGCGATGGATCAGCCTGGAGGTCGGAAAAATCACCTCAGAAGCCGAGGGCGAAGTTCAGGAGATGATCGACATCTGCGATTTCGCCGTGGGCCAATCCCGCATGCTCTACGGCCTGAGCATGCACAGCGAACGTCCCGGTCATCGCATGTATGAGCAATGGCACCCTCTGGGACCGATAGGCGTCATCACGGCCTTCAACTTCCCGGTGGCGGTCTGGTCCTGGAATGCCATGATCGCCCTGATTGCCGGAGATACGGTGATCTGGAAACCATCGAGCAAAGCCGCTTTGACGGCCCTGGCCGTCATGAAAGCCATCGCGCCGGTATTGAAGGCCAACACAGTGCCTGAAGGGGTTCTCAACCTGGTCATCGGCGACCGGGATGCGGTGGGAGAGCGGCTGCTCGGCGATACCCGGCTACCGCTGATCTCGGCCACCGGCAGCGTGGCCATGGGCCGGCATGTGGGCCAGGTCGTGTCGACCCGGCTGGGCCGGACGCTACTGGAATTGGGCGGCAACAACGCGGTAATCGTCACCCCCAGCGCCGATCTTCACCTTTCGGTCAGGGCCATCTTGTTCGGCGCGGTGGGAACCGCCGGACAGCGCTGCACCACCCTTCGGCGGGTCATCGTGCACCAGGATATCCGCGACGCGCTGACAGACGCCTTGATCCGCGCCTATCGCCAGGTGGTCGTGGGAAATCCCATGGAACCCGGCGTTCTGATGGGGCCGCTGATCGACCGCCAGGCGGTCCACCAGATGCAAGCGGCCCTGACCGCCTTGAAAGCGCAGGGCGGCCGGATTCTTTACGGCGGCGAAGTACTCTCCGACGGTTCGTATGCGGCCGGCACCTATGTCCGGCCCTGCATCGCCGAAGCGACCCATCAATGCCCCGTTGTCCACCAGGAGACCTTTGCGCCCATTGTCTACCTTGAGACCTATCAAACCATCGAGGAGGCGATCGCACTTCAAAACAGCGTGCCCCAGGGGCTGAGTTCGGCCATCTTCACCAATGACCTGACGGAGAGCGAATTGTTTTTAAGCGCCATGGGCAGCGATTGCGGCATCGCCAATGTCAACATCGGCACATCGGGCGCGGAGATCGGCGGCGCCTTCGGCGGTGAAAAAGAGACCGGCGGCGGCCGCGAATCCGGATCCGACGCCTGGAAAGCCTACATGCGCCGGCAGACCACCACCATCAATTGGTCGAAAGGATTGCCGCTGGCCCAAGACATCCGCTTTGCGCTTGACGATTCAGAAGGGTAGCATAGCGGGACGGGTACTGCCCCATGGGAACGAAGCTATCGCCATGGGTCAGTTAAACAATATGCTTTTTCAATGAACACACCACCATCGGTTTGACACTGTCCCGCCAAGATAGCTGGCGGTTAGGGTTCGCGCAAAATTATATTTTTACTTTTCAGGTAGTTTTGTAACGCAGCCGGGTGAGATGGATCGGCGCATAAAAATATGAAGTCATTTTTGCGCGAGCCCTTAGCCCAAGGAATCCGGCTTGGATCTGCCGCGAAGCGGCTTACTTGAACCAGTGCATGCACCAGATCCCAAAAGCCTTCGGCTTTCGGTCCTGGTGATGCCCGGCGTTGGGAATTGATATGACAGAAGATTTAAAAGTAAAAGTACAGAAGCTATCCGAAATCATTTCAGTATCTCCTGTTGGAATCGCCATCTACGATCGGTTCGGGCAGTGTATTTCGGCCAACGATTCCCTGGCTCGAATAATCGGCGCCACGAAACAGCAGATGCTTCAGCAGAACTATAACCGTATCGAATCCTGGAAACAATCCGGCTTGTTGGATATGGCCATGAAGGCAGTCGGATCAAAATCAGCCATGCACCATGAAGTTGTATCTGTATCAAGTTTTGGCAAAGAGGTGTTCCTTGATTGCCACATAGTTCCGCTTGGCGACACTGATTTGCTTTTCATGGCGCAAGATATCACCGATCGAAAGCAAGCGGATATAAACTTTAAAGCATCTCTTCAGATGGCAGATGATATTGTTCGGCATATTCCATTTGGCATACTGATTTACCAGTTTGTTGCGCCAGATAAACTGTACCTAAAATCCGGCAATTCCGAAGCAGAAAAGATGACCGGAAGAAAACTTGCCGACATGGTGGGAATGGAGCTAAAAGACAGTTGGGAGGGGGCGGAGGAAATCGGTCTGGCAAAATCCTATTTAGATGTCATGTTAACTGGTAAAAATTATGAAACTGACGAAATATTCTACAAGGATAAAAAGCTTGCAGCCTTTTTCCGTGTCTGTGCCTTTCCACTGCCGAACGATTTACTGGCAATAACGTTTGAGAATATTACAGAGAAAAAATTGGCGGAAAAAGAGCTGCATCGCGCTAAAGCGTATTCAGAAAAACTCATAGAATCCGCCAATGCGATGATCGTGGTTCTGGACAACAAAGGCAGAGTTCAAAGGTTCAACAAGGCGGCAGAGGAAATTACCGGTTATCAGTGTCAAGAACTTTTGGGCCGCAATTGGTTCAAAATATTGGTGCCGAAGGATGCATATCCAGACGCCTGGGAGGCCTTCACGCAACCCACACACGAGAAGTTTCCTCGTGTATTTGAAAACCCCATTATGACAAAAGCGGGCAGAGAACGGTTTATATCATGGCGGAATACGGCCTTATTTGAAGACGGTCTTTTTGTCGGTTCCATTTCTTACGGCATCGATGTCACCGAACGCAAACAACTGGAAAGTCAACTGCTGCAAACACAAAAGATGGAAGCTATCGGACAACTGACCGGGGGCATAGCGCATGACTTCAACAATATGCTCAGCGTCATTTTGGGGCATGCCGAGTTGTTAAAATCCAGTTTGCCTCCGGGAGATCCTTTGTTGAAAAGTGTTTTGGAAATTGAAAATGCGGGACTTCACTCAAGAGATATCACCCGTCAACTGTTGGCTTTTTCCAGAAAACAGATCATTGCCCCAAAGACTACGAATCTAAATAAATCGATTGCCATTATAAAAAAGACGCTTACAAACCTCATTGGTGAAAATATTGACTTGCGGTTTTTACTGCAAAAGAATCTTTGGACCGTCAGGATTGATCCTTCGCAAGTCGATCAGATTCTTTTCAATTTATCTGCGAATGCGCGTGATGCTATGCCTGACGGTGGTACCCTGGCAATCGAAACATCCAACATTGATATTGATGAGGCCTTTTGCGCTTTACAAGCGGAGTGCCTGCCTGGCCAATACGTATTGTTATCGGTGACCGATGATGGCGTTGGAATGGATAAGGAGATGCTTTTGCATGTTTTTGAACCGTTTTATACAACTAAAGGATTAGAAAAAGGCACAGGTCTCGGATTGGCAACCGTTTATGGAATTACCCGGCAAAACGGTGGTTTTATCACTATTCACAGTGATCCTGGAAAAGGCACCACATTCAATGTATATATCCCTAAACTAATGGATGAAGTTCAAGAAGATACCGTAGAAGAAAAATCCCCGATAGAGTTTCACCCGGCAACTGTACTATTGGTCGAAGACGATGATATGGTACGCAGGATGACGGCTGAAATCTTAAAAGAAATCGGATACTCGGTTTTGATAGTAGATACCCCCACAGAAGCATTGGCACTGTTTGAAAAAAATGATACGCCCATTGATCTTTTGATTACCGATGTGATTATGCCGCAGATGAGTGGTACGGAATTAGTCTCAAAAATAAACAAATTAAAACCGGAAGTGAAAGTCCTGTATATGTCCGGGCATACGGAAAATATTATTGTCCGTCAGGGTATTTTAAAGGAAGGTATCCATTTTGTTCAAAAACCTTTCAGTATGAGCGATTTGGCAAAAAAGGTCCGCGAAACAATAGAAGACCAGTATGATCAGAGAAAGCTCTTTTAAGCTTTTCAACGGCCAAAACAGGAGTCTATGAGGACCACGAACCCAGGAACCTTATTTGTGGGGGGGGTGTAGCTGCAAATACTGTGTTGGAAGGTATCGATGCACGATAGGGCTTGACTGCAAACTGATAATAACCATTGAAAATTACGCAACCACGATACCAAAAGTCCAGATTATCACGGATTTTAGGGAGGGCTGCCCCCCAATGCTGTTGACTTCAAAATAGCTGTGCGTCACTTGCGGGCGGCCATAAAGCCCGCCCCTACAAAATTTGGACGGCGAGCCGCTCTGATGCATGACACCATTGGCTTTCAATGCCCCTAATATTACAAATCTTTGTGGGTTATGACAACCGCTGACAAATGGCAGCAACAACGCACCCGTCGTTGAACGTGGAGACACCCCACATCGGTATTGAAGGCAGCCGTCCAGCGACAGTTGCGAATTTGTGGTGCCGATGGTAAGCTCGGTTAGAAACACGGACACGGACAGGTAATCGGCACAGGATTGCAGCGAGTCTCGATTTCCGGTCTTCCATAGCCCACAGTGCGACTGGATCTTTCTGATCATCGGCTATGCTTTGGATTCCATCATCGAATTGTTTTTAAGCGCCAAGGGCTGCAACTGCGGCATCGCCGATGTCCCTACCGGCACATGCGGCGCGAAATCCGTCGGCAGCCGCGAATCCGACGCCGAAGCGCGGAAACCGGCAAGCGGCGACAGACTACCACCAACAACGGATCGGGGAAATTGCCGCTGCCCCAAGGCATCCGCTTTGACGTCAACGACGACCCAAAAGGATAGCTCAGTGCAGTTGGTGCTGACCGATGGAAACGAAGCCATCGCCATGGGGGCCGCCTACGCGGGCTGCCGCTTTTTCGCCGCTTATCCCATCACACCGGCCAGTACCCTGTTTTCATCCATGCTTAGGCTGCTGCCTCCCAAAGACGGGATCGTCATTCAGGGAGAAGATGAAATCGCCTCCATCGGCTTCTGCCTCGGGGCGTCCATGACAGGCCTGAAGGCCATGACCGCCACCTCCGGTCCCGGCTTGAGCCTTTACAGTGAAAACATCTCTTTTGCCATTGCCGGAGAAATTCCCATCGTCATCGTCAATGTGATGCGCCAGGGGCCGTCCACCGGCTCGGCCACACGGGGAGCCGATGGGGACGTGCAATTCATGCGTTGGGGCAACAGCGGCGGTCTTCCCGTCATCGTCCTGGCACCGGTGGATGTCCGCGATTGCTTTGCATTGACGGTTCACGCCTTCAATCTGGCCGAACGGTTCCGCTGCCCGGTCTTTATCGCCTCCAACAAAGAGATTGCCATGACCCGGGAAACCCTGAACATGGCATCCCTTGAGAAGTCCGCTGTGATCGAAAGAACCGGCCATGCCGGGGGCCCCTTTCACCCCTTCGGTGTCGATGCCGGCAATGACGTCCCGGCCTTTCTTCCCATCGGTGGATCGACGCTGGTCCGGCAAACCTCGTCCACCCACGGTAAAGATGGGTATATCACCACCGACCCCGATTTTATTCAAGCCGGCGTGGCGCGCTTGAAGCGAAAAATCGATGCCCATGCCGACCCGATTCACCGATTTGACCAAACGATTGAAAAAGAGGCCCGGTGGCTCATTGTCACCTACGGGGTAACGGCCCGGGCCGTCCGGGAAGCCGTGCGTATGCTACGCGAGACGTACCAAACGCCGGTGTCCACCCTGGTCATCAAAAGCCTCTGGCCGGTCCCAGAGGCCGCCATCGCGGCGGCCGCGGAAAACGTCGACCATGTCCTGGTGGTGGAAATGAATCTGGGGCAGTATGTCCATGAGATCCGCCGGGTCTTGTGCGGTCGAAAAGTGGACTTTTTCGGAAAAATGTCTGGACAGTTGATCACGCCGAAGCAGATCAGCCAACAGGTGATTGATGGATAGCCTTTTAAATCCCGATCGACCGCCGGTGTTTTGCCCCGGCTGCTCCCATGAACGAAGCCTGAAGGCCTTGGATCAGGCATTCCGGCACATGCGGCTGGCCAGAGATAAGATCGTCATGGTCAGCGATATCGGCTGTTCGGGCCTATTCGACACATTTTTCAACACCCATGCCTTCCACGGCCTGCACGGCAGGGCCCTGACCTATGCAACGGGCATCAAGCTGTCCCGTCCCGATCTCAAAGTGGTGGTGACCATGGGAGACGGCGGATTGGGCATCGGCGGCGCCCACCTGCTGGCCGCCTGCCGGAGAAACCTGGACTTGACCCTTCTGGTGTTGAACAACTTTAATTTCGGCATGACCGGCGGACAATACTCTTGCACCACACCGGCCGACGCATCCACGCCCTCGGCCTTTCTTTCCCAAATCGAAAAGCCAATGGATATTTGCACCGTGGCCGCCGCCGCCGGAGCTCCCTTTGTGGCCCGGGCATCCGCCCATCGGCAAGGCCTGGTGGATCTTGTGGAACGGGCCATCACCTTTGAAGGCTTTTCCATCGTGGACATCTGGGGCATTTGCACGGGGCGCTATCTGAAAAACAATCCCTTAAATCCCGCTGGCATTGACGCCGTGCTTCACTCCCTGCCGCCCTGTTCAGGATTGGTGACCGCCAACGAACGTCCGGAATATGGAAAACAGCATCGGCAAAAACGAGGCCTTCCCGCCACCGGTGAATCATGGACACCCGTCAAATCGGCCTTTTCCCCATCCATTGACGCGCAAAGGCAAGTTGTCCTATTGGGCAGCGCCGGCCAAAAGATCATCTCCGCCGGATTCATATTGGCAACGGCGGCGCTATCGGCAGGCCTTCAGGTCACCCAGAAAAACGAGTACAATATCACGGTGATGAGGGGACCCTCCGTGACCGAGCTAATTATTTCACCCGATCTCATTGACTACACGGGCATCGAGCAACCGGCGGCGCTGGTCTGCCTGTCACAGGAAGGGGTCGGCAAGCGACTCGATCTTTTCAGAAAAACATCCACCCATTGCCGGGTGATCAAAGCTGCGGATGTCCGTATCCCCCCAAGCCACGGAGCGATTCTCGAAATAGACTTTAAGGCTCTAGGCATTAAGCCAAACGAACGCGCCCTGGCAGCCATAGCCCTGTTGGCCAAGGCCAATGACCCAATTACCCTTGCCATGCTTGAAACCGCCCTGAAAAATTCCCTTAAAGCCGCACAGTTCCAAGACACCATGGGCTTGATCGCAAGGGGCCTTGCTTTAAAATAGTGCATTGTACGTCAGTCGCCCCACATCAGCGAAGCACACGCTTGAGTCGCATCCAGTGCGTATAGACAACCATTGCGATCAAAATGGACCAGTTCATGACCTTGAGCGAAAATATGCCTGTCGACCTCATGGTGCCCGGCAATCCCACCCACTGCTCGCCCAGCGTCCCGATGACCAACGCGGCCAGCACGATCACGAACGCCAGAAACGCATGGCGCGAGCGCAGGAACAACAGGATCACGGCGATCGGCCCAACCCAGATACCGCACGTCCGTGCGGCCAGGGCCCATGGCGGCATACTATCGAGCAGATGCATCAAGTCGGGAGGAAAACGCGCGATAAAGGCGGGGTGCGCTATCGCCGTCATGACATAGCCGAAAGCCGCAAAAGAAGTAAATGCGGCGCTAAAGCCGACGGCGAGCCAGAGATGCCAAGGTGCTTTATCGGTCGTTTCCATAGGTTTCGATCCTCCTTGCAAGGCATACGCTGCCGATATCACAACATTGCCATTTGGACCTTTTGAGCATTTTCGTCTATCCTGGCGACCGTCGCATCTACTACTTCAAGCGTATCGCGACTCTGCCTGGCGAGCGCGTTTGGGGATTATTGTCTCGCCTGGCCTTTAGCAGCCGCCTGGGCACTTTTCCAAATCGATCGATAGGCCGTCAATTCCGAAAATCCACCGTCAACAGCCAGGTCCTGACCCGTGATGAAGCTGGATTCGTCACTGGCAAAGAATAGAACAGCGGCGGCCATCTCCTCTGCCTCGCCCGCCCGTTCCATCGGCGTGCTCCCGGACATGGTCTTGAATAAAATGCCGTTCGGATCAATGATAGGCGTGCGAATAAGGCCCGGATGGACCGTATTGACGCGTATTTTCCAGTCCACCAACTCCATTGCCGCCGATTTTGAAAGACCGCGAAGCCCCCACTTGGAGGCGGCATAGGCAGTGGTCGGATGCCCCATCTTCCCGGCCCGTGAGCCGATATTGATGATTGAACCACCTCCGCTGGCCCGGATCAGCGGTGCGCATTAACGGATACCACGCATCGGGCCGGTCAGATTGATGGCCAGGATTCGATCCCAGTCTCCAAGATCCATATCCGTAACCTGATACCGTACGTTGATTCCCGCGTTGTTGACAAGAATATGCAGCGCAGAAAACTCTTCTTCGACACTTTTGATTACCCGTTTCCAGGCCTCTTGCGAGGCAACGTCCAGTGAATGATAGACCGCTTTCCCGCCATCGTCCCGGATCGCTTTGGCAACGGACGCCCCTTGCTCGTCCAGCACATCACCAATGATGACTGCGGCGCCTTCTCTGGCGAAAATCCTTGCTTCCGTGGCGCCCATGCCGCGCGCGCCACCAGTGATCAATGCAACTTTACCATCTAACTTTCCAGGCATAATCGTCCTCGCTTCTTGGATGGTTATCGACAGGTAACTATAAATGCCTCTGGCCAAGTAGAAAACGGATGATCACAACCAAACTTTTGCTGCAGCAGCGCTTTCCCCAGTGCTGCAAAAGCCTGAGAAGGTTGCAGCCCTGATCCCATGCGAATCGAACTGACCGTTATTACACGCGCGGGAAAGTGTCAACCTCTTTTTTTTCAACAAAAGTAGTCGTATAGCCTTTAAAAAAGTCGTGAGTATCGAACCGCTGACCTGTGAGGGAGTTATCGGGCCTCGTCGCCTATCGGCCCAGAATCGCACGCTGCAAATTCCCGGTTTTCTGGGCATACAGTTCCGGAAGGAACCGCTTTAAATCCTGCATTTCATAATTGATATGCGCTTCGAGCGCATCGACAAACGACTGAGGCGTCATTGCCGGAAGTACAGCGACGGAATGTATTTTTATGCCGCCGGGTGTTTCTTTAAGGGTGTGGGTAAGCTGCCCCATCACCTCATTATCCGGGCTCATGAAACCCGCCCCGCCTTCGATTATGCTCAGACAAAATTCAGTGTAATATGGCCAAATCATTTCCTTGATGGTAATGCGTGGACCGTAAGGCGTCATAGACATTTCATTCACGAAGTGCATCTCCGGCCACCACAACCTGTAATTTTCCACCCCATTGATGGCCCACCAGTCCCACATCTCCATGGTAATACCCGCTATTTCCTGGTCGACGATCAGCTCAACCACATCACCCTCAGACGCTTTGTAAGCCTCATGCAAAACGTCATGTCCCGTTGGCGGTTGCTCATACAGTTCTGGATTCTCATACAGTTCCGGAAGAAATCTTGGCAGATCCTGCACCTCATCATGAAAATGGTCTTCGAGTGCATCAATAAATGACTGGGGTGTCTTTGCCGGTAATGTATGCACCGCTTTTATAAGAACACCTTTGGATGTCGGTGTAACTGATCCGTATACAGCGCCCATTACTTCGCCATCAGGGGATAAAAATTCCATGACGCCATCATGATCTATAAGAATTATAAATTCAGTATAATATGGCCAAATCATTTCCTTGATGATTCCTCGAATTTCACCCTCCGGCGTCATATGCCTTTCCTCGACAAAGTGCATCTCGGGCCACCATAACCTGTAATAATCAGGAATATTTTGCCCCCACCACACAAACATCTCTAGTGAAATACCAACGACTTCCCTTTCACACACGGCATCCACCGTCTCACCCCCAGATTCTTCAAAAGCCTTTAGCAAGAGCTCATGTCCAGTGGGCGGAGGCGTTAGATTGACATTTTTTTCTTTTCTACACCCCAAAAACCCAAACAATAAGGAGAAAACTGCCATTATGCTTACGATGCGCCATAATCCCTTTGCCTTCATCTTATTCTCCCTCTCCTTTCTTTTAATGTTAAAATGACTCAACAAGTTCAATTACTGCTATACTTATTCAGCAATTATTGAACTGGTCAAAAGTCCGTTTACGAAAAAATATCACGCAACAAGCAAGAACCATCTAAAACTTTGATCTTATGAGACTTCATATAATTTCGGCAGTAAAATTGCAGAATGCCGAAGGTTGGGAATGCGCATTATTCCTGACAGTTGCAGTCGCAAAGCTCTTTATCGAAACTTACCACAGTTCAATGAGATGATGATCAGTATATTTGGAATAATGTCTAAAGCCTGGTCGTTCGTCTCACAAGAAAGCTTTTGTTGTCAAGAAATATTTTAATCCCATATCGAAAGACAACTCAAATTTCGGCAGTCCCGGCACGAAACCTCCTATGCCACACATGGTCCGTAACGATTGTACACCAATGTAGCACAAGAATTAACCTACTCACCTGACTTCATCTCCCGCCCCCAAAATAATTGGGAAGACTTTACCCGCAATATAAAACGGCCGTTTCAGAACTTGAGCTGGCATAAAGATCGAAACTTAGTTTTTTAGCGGGAACAGGCGAATTGCATGCAGATACAATATATATGTTGACAAATGTCATGCGTTTGTTTACACAATTTCTTAAAAACCGTACTGCACGGTAAAGCTTTGAAAAGGAGTGCCCCATGCCATCGAAACAAGTGACCATCAGCGCCCGAATTTCCCATGAAGATGCTGAATTTTTAAGTCAAATGAAAATAAACGGCGCCGAAACGCCTAGCGATAAGTTGCGCGGACTGATCGCTGAAGCCAGACGCCGGCATAACACAAGCCTGGATTATGCCGGCAGCCTGCAGATGCTCCATGAGCTTATTTTTCCAATTATTCAACAGGTTCGCCAAAAGGAGGTTGATCATCAGGTCCATTCGGAGGTCATATCCCGTCTATCGGAATGGGTGCCTGATACATTGGCATTTCTTATTTCATTTTTTCCTCAAACCAAAAGCCAAGACGATCTGCAAAATCTGCTCCAGTTGGAGCAAGGCTTGGTGAAGCGTTTGTTTCTGTTATTGGAGGCATTTTTGCAGTTGGCCATTTCAAGCCACTGCCCGTGTTATGAGCCGGATACGATTCAAAAAAGGATAAGGCCTGTGTTGGATTTATGTGGTATTATTGCAAATCGTCAACAAGCCCAATAAGGAGCTTACTATGAAAGAAAGAATCATCAAGCGCGTCGGACGAATTGTTAGCGGCAGCTTTAATTCCATAGTAGACGCCATAGAAAATGCCGCTCCCGAGACGGTGATGGCGGAAGCTGTTCGAGAGGTGGATGGGGCCATTGATGAACTAAGGGCCGAGTTGGGCAAAGTTGTGGCCAATAAGCATCTATCCAACATGCGATTAATGGAAGCCAATAAAAAACACGAGGACTTGACCGAAAAAATAGAACTTGCTCTCAAAGCCAAAAGGGAAGACCTGGCCGAAACGGCTGTCTCCCAACAACTTGATATTGAAGCACAGA
Organism: Desulfatitalea sp.; assembly: GCA_013041835.1. Taxonomy (GTDB): domain Bacteria; phylum Desulfobacterota; class Desulfobacteria; order Desulfobacterales; family Desulfosarcinaceae; genus Desulfatitalea. The sequence continues at coordinate 15,969 of JABDRH010000399.1, forward strand.
TACCGGTTTTGGAAGCCACCATCAAAGATTGCAGTGACCAGGAAAAGGAAATGGAAGGTTATGTCAACGCGCTGCTGGCAAAAAAAAGAGAAATGCAGGAAGAATTGCGCCAGTATCGGCAAAGCCGGGTGGAATCGCAAGCAGCGGATGAAACAGTTGATACTTCGACGAGCGGTAGTGGCGCCGGTATTGAAAGCCGTGTATCACAAGCGGAATCTGCCTTTGACCGCGTGATTGAAAAGGCCACCGGACTGCCGGGGACCGTCGGCAGCGGTGATCGCAAATCGGCTGCACAACTGGCTGAACTCGAATCCATGGCTCACAAGAACCGTATCCAAGAACGCCTGGCCGCCATTAAGGGCAAAATGGAAAGTCGTTGATGGAATTTTTGTTTGCACAACAGAATATGCCGTTTGCCGTGGCTTTGGCCCTTATGTTTCTAATCGCCGTTTTGGAGGGCGTTACTACCGTTCTAGGCGCTGGGATTTCCGGCTTCTTGGATTCCTTGCTGCCGGAAATGAACTTTGACCTGGATATGGATGCGCCGGACATCCATACGAACACCCCCCTGACGCGCGTGTTGGGCTGGCTAAGATTCGGGCAGGTTCCCGCGCTCGTCATCATGGTCATCTTTTTAACTGCATTCGGCTTGCTCGGTTATGTGATACAGGCGGTTTCAGAAAACTTGACCGGTCACATGATGCCCGGCTTGCCTGCAAGCTGCTTTGCCCTGGTTTGTTCCTCGCCATTTGTCCGTGTGGGCGGCGGCATCCTGGCCAAAATTATGCCCAAAGATGAAACCGAAGCTGTTTCCGAACAGAGCTTTATCGGACTCATAGCGGTCATCACATTGGGGACGGCCAAACCCGGCAAGGCTGCTCAGGGAAAACTAAAAGATCGTCATGGGCAAACGCATTATGTGATGATTGAACCCGATGGGCATGAAGAGCAGTTCACGCAGGGAACGGAAGTATTGCTGGTAAAGCAACAAGGGGCGCTGTTTAAAGCCATTCTAAACACCAGTTCAGCGTTGATAGATTAAGTTGAATCAATACGATACGGAAAGGTGTGCGTAAAATGGAAATGTTCAATATTGTCAATGCAACGATAATCGCCGCGGTACTGCTGATCGCCATGATTGCCATCGGTTTGATTTTATCCAGGCTGTATAAGCGTGCATCGAAAGAAGTCTCATTTGTGAGGACCGGGTTTGGCGGACAGAAGGTGATCATGAACGGTGGCGCACTGCTGTTTCCTGTATTGCACGATTCCATCCCGGTCAATATGAACACATTGCGTTTGGAGGTCCAACGCGCAAATCAGCAGGCCCTGATCACCCGTGACCGGATGCGTGTCGATGTTACAGCGGAGTTTTACGTGCGGGTTAAGCCAACCAAGGACGCCATTGCCAATGCCGCTCAAACACTCGGTTTAAAAACCATGCATCCGGATGAACTCAAGGCGCTGATTGAAGGCAAGTTTGTTGATGCGTTAAGAGCAGTTGCGGCTGAAATGGCCATGGAGGAGCTTCACGAACAGCGGGTCGATTTTGTACAAAAAGTACAACAAGTCGTTTCTGAGGATCTTTTAAAGAATGGTCTGGAATTGGAATCCGTATCACTTACCGGGCTGGACCAAACGAGCAAGGAGTTTTTCAATCCGGACAATGCATTTGATGCCGAAGGTCTGACCAAGTTAACGGAGGCAATTGAGGAACGCCGTAAAAAGCGCAATGATATTGAGCAGGATACCGAAGTGGCCATCGGCAACAAGAACCTGCAAGCCGAAAAGCAGAAGCTGGATATTGCCAGGGAAACAGAGTACGCCCGCATGGAACAACAGCGTGAAGTTGAAATCCGCAGAGCAGCCCAGGATGCTGAAATCAAAAGTGAGCAGGCCAACAAGCAACGAGAAGCCCAACAGGCGGAAATCGAAGCGAAAAGGCAGGTGGACACATCCAATATTTCCGCTGAACGTTCCGTGGAAGAGGAACGGATTGAAAAAGATGTACAGTTGAAGGAGAAAGAAATTTCAGGTACCAAAGCCATTGAAACCGCTGAAATCGAACGCCGCAAGGCGGTGGAATTGACCGAACAAGACCGGGCCATTGCGATCGCCCAAAAATCAAAGGCGCAATCCGAGGCACAGGCCGAGGCCGATCGCGCCAGAGCGGCAGCAGTGAAGGCGGAGGAAGCCGTTTTAACGACACGTGAAACAGAAAAGGCGGAACGAGAAAAATCGGTGGAGCTTGTCGAAGCCCGCAAAGGGGCGGAACGTGAGGCAATCAAAATCAAGGTGGCGGCCGAGGCGGACAAATTCGCAGCCATCGATAAAGCCGAGGCGGTTCGCACGCTGGCCAATGCGGAAGCTGAAAGAATGCGTATTCAGGCCACTGGTGAAGCGGAATCCGAGAAGCTCAGGGCTGAAGCCGCAGCAAAAAAATATGCCGTGGAAGCCGAAGGCAAGCACGCCATTAACGAGGCCAGCAACATTCTTTCCGCCGAGCAGATCGCCATGCAGGTTAGATTGGCTTTAATCCGGCACTTGCCTGATATCATCAAGGAAAGCGTAAAGCCGATGGAACAGATCGACGGCATCAAAATATTCCAGATCGACGGTATCAATAGCAGCGCATCGGCAAACAGCGACGGCAAGGAAACGGCCGGCACCAATCTTGCCGATCAGGTCGTCAGCAGCGCCTTGCGCTATCGCGGACAAGCCCCTTTGGTCGATATGCTGATGTCCGAAATCGGCCTAAGCGCCGGAGATGTTAATGGATTGACCCAGGTATTGA
>JABDRH010000401.1 GCA_013041835.1 Desulfatitalea sp.
CAAAACCGTGGACCGTATCGTAGAAGTGTTTCCGGCCGATGAGCAGGCCCAGATTCGTTCCACCCTATCGGATGGCATTCGCGCCATCATCTCTCAGACCCTTTTCAAACGTATCGATAAAAAAGGACGCATCCCCGCACTTGAGATTCTGATCGCCACGCCCGCGGTGCGCAATCTGATTCGCGAGAGCAAATCGCATCAGATTCCATCCATGGTGCAAACCGGTAAGAAATATGGCATGCAACTCCTCGACGATGCCATTATGGAACTGTACAATAAGGGCAAGATCAGTTCCGAAGACGCCTACAACAAAGCCAACGATAAAGGGCGTTTCAGGCCACTGCTCAAAACACCGCCCAACGATTTCACCGAAGCCTGATCCTTGTCGCAGCAAAATGATCAGTTGAAAAGGACGACTGATGAAAAAACAAGAGATCGAACATCTGCTTACCCGAATGCTCGATTCCAACAGCAACGTGTCCGACCTGAATTTTACCGTGGGCCGGCCCCTGCAGGTGGAAAGCGCCGGCGAACTGCTGCCGGTGGATATGACCCCCCCCATCAAGAGCCTGACACCTTACCAGACGGAAATCATTTCCTTGAACCTGATCAATGGGGATCGCAGATTGACCGAAACGCTATTGCGAACCGGCTCCTGCGATCTGTCCTTCAGCCTACCGGGAAAGGCCCGTTTTCGCGTCAACATTTTTGCCCAATCGGGACACCTGTCCATCGTGCTGCGGCAACTGGAATCCAAGGTGCCTACGATCCGGGATATGAAGCTGCCCGAGTCTTTTTATGAAATTGGTAAAGAACTCAATGGCATTATCATCTTCACCGGTGCGACGGGAACCGGCAAGACCACTAGTTTGGCAGCCATTCTGGAAGAGATCAACGAACGAAGGGCCGCGCATGTCGTCACCCTGGAAGATCCCATCGAATATCAGCACCCCCACAAGAAGGCGACCTTCAACCAACGGGAACTGGGCCGTGACTTCGACAGCTTTGCCAATGGACTGCGGGCCGCCCTGCGCCAGGCACCCAAAGTCATCCTGGTGGGCGAAATGCGCGACCGAGAAACCGTTGAAATCGGCCTTACCGCCGCAGAGACCGGTCACCTGGTTCTGACGACGCTGCATACCGTGGATGCCGGCCAAACCATCAACCGCATCCTGGGTATGTTCACCAATGAAGAGGAAAGGCAGGTACGCATCCGCCTGGCCGACACGATTCGTTGGGTGGTCAGTCAGCGCCTCTTGCCCAAAGTGGGCGGCGGACGGGCGGCGGCCTTTGAAATTTTGCGCACCAGCCTGCGCGTCAAAGAGGCCATCCTGCACGGCGAGAGCGAAGGCAAGACCTATTATGAGATGATGCAGGCCGGCAAGCCTTTAGGTATGGTCACCTTTGATGAACATATTATCAGCCTGTATGAGCAGGGGCTGATCACCCAAGAAACGGCTCTGGCCTATGCCTCGCACAAAGCCGTCGCCGCCCGCGGTATCGACCGTGTCAAGAGCGCCCGGGGTGAGGCCACCACCGATATAAAAGACCTACAGTTGGACCGCGGCTATCAAAAGCGGATCTAAGACGTTGATTTCTTTAGAAGCCTAAGGGGGCGTGGAACGATCTCATGGAAGTAATCTGTGAAAAGTGCAAGGCCGCACTGAAAATCCCAGATGATAAAGTGCCCGAAGACAAGACGGTAACGGTCAAATGTCCAAAATGCCAGGACAAGATCAGTATCCAACGCCCCGCACCCAAAGCACCGTCAGCGGAGACCGCTTTTGATGATCTCTTTGATTTCTCCGACGAAGAAGCGGTGGATTATGACGCTACTGAAAAACCGTTTGATTTTATTGAAGAAGAAGGCAAGACCGCCATGGTGTGTGAATCGGATGCCCTGATTCGCGAGAAGCTGCGGCCGACCCTCGACATCCTTGAATATCACATCACCGAGGTACCCAACAGCCGGGAAGCTCTCAAGAAGATGCGCTATCACAACTACGACCTGGTGCTGCTGAATGAGTTTTTCGATACACGCGACCCGGATGCCAATGCCGTGCTCATCTACCTCGAACGTATGGCCATGGAGACGCGACGGAACATGTACGTCGCCCTGATGACCTCGCGGTATCGCACCATGGATCACATGACCGCCCTGCAAAAAAGCGTCAATATGATCCTCAACCTTCGTAACATCGACGATTTCAACAAGATCCTGCAGCGCGGCATGGCGGATTCCGCTCTTTTTTACAAGGTATTCAAAGAATCGCTCAGTCACTGACGGAGTTGGCCATGCCTGAAAATTGTCGTATCCACCGGGTCGACGCTTCTTTATATTTGATCGACCTGCCGGTATCGCTGAAAGGATTCGAGGGTTTCATTACCACCTGGGTCTTCACCGGGGGACCGGTGGTCGTTGTGGATGTGGGCCCTTCATCCGGATCTGAATGCCTGCGGCGGGCATTGGATGACATCGGCGTCACGCGGCCGGACGCCTTTCTCTTGACCCACATCCACCTGGACCACGCCGGAGGGATCGGGCATCTTTCCCAGGCTTTTCCACAAACCCCCATCATTTGTCACCCCAAAGCCGTGAAGCATTTGGCCGATCCCCAACGCCTGTGGGAAGGATCCATCAAAACCCTGGGAAATGTAGCGGAGGGCTATGGTGCGATGATACCGGTGGCGAACCCTCTGATCGTGCCGGCCGATGAGATGCAATTGCCGGGACTGACTGCGTTGCCCACACCCGGCCACGCACCCCACCAGTACAGCTACCTCATAACGGATGTTGTCTTTGCCGGTGAGGCAGGCGGGGTATGCATCTCTTTGGAAAACGGCGGCTGCTACATGCGTCCGGCCACACCCCCGCGTTTTTTCATGGAAACCTGCCTGGAGAGCATCGACCGCCTGCTGGCGGCGGGCCCGGAACGGATCTGCTATGGCCATGTCGGCATGCAGCCGGATGCAAGGAAAATGCTCCATACTCACCGTGAACAATTGGTGCGCTGGCGTCAGTTGATCGAACCCTGGCATGACGAAGATTCGAACCTTGGTGACGAACGTATGGAAGCACTTCTGGACCACCTGCTGTCCCAAGATCCGCTGTTGTCGGATTTTTCCCGGTTCCCGGCCGATGCCCGCGAACGCGAGCGCTTTTTCCTACGCAACAGCATAAAAGGATACTGGGGATATCTTTCGGAAGCTTAGGAATCAGACAATCGTCTTGAATTGTAAAACAGGCGCAGAATCCAACATCTATTCCTTGCCTGCCGGATTTCATCTTCAGATGCTTTCAAACAAGGCCTCGACCCTGGTGCGAAGCTGGCCGATATCCGCGTCGGAATAATCGATCTCCACCTTCAAAAAGGGAAGCCCATGCGCCTCTTCCACATGTTTGCCCACCTTGTAAGACTCAACATTGTAGGCATGGCAGGCCTGCAGCACCACATCGACC
>JABDRH010000402.1 GCA_013041835.1 Desulfatitalea sp.
CTGGTGTTGTATGCAATGTTCATGATGATCAATCTGTTGACGATCCTGGTCCTGCGGTTATGGAAACAATATCGGAATTCGTCGGCTGATTCTCTTCTGGGGGGCGCCATGTTTTTTATTGCCGTCTATTTTCTTCTTTCCGTCTCAATCATGCCCCAATTTGCGGACGTGGATAAAGTCTACCGGATGGCGGTCTATCAATCCGGTTCAACCGCTGAACCGCCACGCCAACTGATTCTTTTTTTATCATGCATGGTGATCTTGTTTGCCGGAGGATTCAGCGCAACGGCCTTAAAAGCCAGGAGGACACGATGATGGATATCGGCGCATTGTTAAAGACATTTATATACCTGATTTCCTCTTCCCTGCTCTACCCGGTCCTGTTTTTGTTGGTCGTGTTGACCCTTTTTACGATGGTCCATGCCGGAACGTTTTTTGCGGAGTGGCTGGAACGGCTCAGACTCCGAAAATGTCCGCCGCAGGATCTGCCGGGCTTTGTTTTGAATGACGATTTTTCTTCAATGGTATCCCACCGCGTCAGAGAATTCGTGCAATCGCTCACACCGTTGATACAACAGGGACGTTATGCGGAAGCGTCCGTGGAAAATCTCCTTCAGGAAACCGGTCTTGCGCTCTGGAAATCCATGGACCGACTCAGGATACTGGTCCGCGCCGCGCCGTCCTTGGGGCTGATCGGAACCCTGATCCCCATGGGCACAGGGTTGGCCGCGCTGGGGCAGGGCGACATGACCAAGCTGTCCGCGGATCTGGTCATTGCCTTCACCACCACCGTCACGGGGCTGGCCATTGGAACCGCTGCGTTTTTCTTCTATACGGTGAGGCGCCGGTGGATTGAAGAAGACATCAAGAACATGGAACTGGCGACGGAATTGCTGACCCAACACATGGAGCGTCCGGATTATGAAATATTTCAAAAGGCGGCGAATTAGAGTTGCCGGCAAAGGCCTGGGAAAGCCCTCGTTCAGGGATGATGACCCCATGACAGGTGTGGCCAACCTTTTCGATATCGGGCTGGTCTTTATCGTGGGCTTGATTCTTTCCCTGTTCAGTATCTATCGTCTCCAGGAATTGTTCAGTGAAACATCGGATATCACCATCGTCAAACAGAATAACCAGAACCAGGAGATGGAGATCATCACCAAGAAAGGCAAAAACATTAAAGCGATGAAGGTGACCAAAGACACGGTACAAGGCCGGGGAGAACGCCTCGGCATCGCATATAAACTTGAAGACGGCACGATGGTTTACGTACCGGAGTAGCCAGGGCGCAGGAATTGAACTCCAATATGGGGGTTGACTCAGAAATCCATTTTGTTCATCAGGGGCTTTTTCCACTAAATGATATTAGAATCCAAATTCCAACTAACATTGCGAAACTCCTTTCTTCAGTACTATTTGGCATATTTACAATAGATTATCTATGTGGCCGATAGAGCGACCTTCAAAGGAATAGGTATCAAGAATAATGACAGCTCCCTGCAACCGGAATGTTAAAGAAGGAATTCGGAAAAACGGAACAAGCTCCTGGTTTCGACAATGTGCGGGTATTTTTCCGGCAGCGATATCTGTTTGGCGAGACTCATAATTTTGGAGGCAGATCTCCTAAAATTGGTAGACGCGCTTAGAATGATGTGATACGGTTCCGGCATGAAAACAATCACAAGAGATTTTACAAAAACATTAAAAGCCAGACTTGCTGAGGATCTGAATTTTATGCAAGTCGTCATCGGTCCAAGGCAGGTGGGCAAAACAACGGGTCTGGAGCAAATTTGTTCAGAGTGGCAGGGACCATCGCTGATGGTTACGGCAGACGAACTTGTCACACCCAACCGCGACTGGATTACCCTGCAATGGCGGCGGGCGGAACAAAAAGGTCCGGGCACCCTGCTCGTGATCGATGAGATACAAAAAATACCTCAATGGAGCGACGCTGTTAAATACGTGTTTGACCGGGATCGCCGCAAGTTGAAGGTGGTCCTGCTCGGATCTGCCAGTCTTTTCCTTCAGAGGGGATTGAGCGAAAGTCTAACAGGTCGCTATGAGATTATCCATGCGAATCACTGGAATCTGATGGAGTGTCATAAAGCCCTTGGATGGTCACTTGCTCAATATCTCAAATTTGGAGGATACCCCGCAGCCGGGGAGCTCATTGGGGATATAAACCGATGGCAGAATTTTATTAGGAATTCCATTATTGAGCCGGTCCTTTTTAAAGACATTCTTGGACTAAGCTCGGTGGCCAAACCAGCATTGTTCCGGCAGACATTTGAAATGGCCATGGCCTATCCTGCTCAGGAAATTTCCCTGCAAAAAATACTCGGCCAGTTACAGGACAGGGGCAATGTAACCACTATAAAGCACTACCTTGAACTGCTTGAAGGCGCCTTTTTGATCAGAATTCTTCAAAAATATACCGGTTCGGAAATAAAAACGCGTGCATCAAGTCCTAAAATCGTGCCTCTTAATAATGGCCTTGTACACGCCTTTCGAAATCCTGCGGATGTGGATTCAGAACCCGACTGGCAAGGAAGGATTTTTGAAGCTGCGGTCGGCGCTGCCCTTGCGGCTGTATCCGGGGGAAAGCTTTATTATTGGAGAGATGGGAAGTATGAAGTGGATTATGTCCTTTGCCTGAACCGGAAGGTATTTGCTATCGAGGTAAAATCCGGCCGCAGGAAGAACATGAATGGACTTGTTGCATTTTTAAAACACTATCCGGATAGTTTTCCTGTTATAATTGACAGAGACAATGTGGAAATCCTCTTGCAGGCAACTAATGTTGGCAAGCTTTTCCGAGAAGGAAAGGTTTTATAAGTGAGTAAGAAAGGGGTCTGCTCTTGGCTCACCTTGTATGAAATGAAACTTGCGCGGTGTAGTCTTTATACAAAAAAATCCGGCGCAATATGGTATATTCTTTTCCGCCAATCACCTTAGGGCTCGGTCGAGCAGACCGAGCCCTAAGCATGAATTGAATCTTGAAAGAGATCAGGCAATGAGATACTTCAACTTCATAATCCGCCAACTTTTTATCATCTTTTTTGTTCTGCAAACAGGTGTTGCCTTTGCACTGCCTTCCGGTCAGCATCTGAATTTGTGTTTCGGCTGGGATGGTCATATAGACATGGGCGTAGATCATTGCTTGACAAACGTAACACAGTCTTCAAAAGACACTGCAAGCGACGACCATCACGGAGACGGAGACTGCGTGGATATCGTCATAGGCTGTGAAACTATAGAAAAAGCAGTTCTGCTTTCAGCGCCGGTCCGGTGTCCTACAGCAACATTTCAAAATAAGCCAATCTTTTCAATGGATAAAAGCATCCTATCGCGAATCGGCAATTTAAGCTCAAACCCTATTCGCTGTGCCGCCGTTTTTGACGAGGGTGCATATCCGGTTACCTACCTTTCCCAAAAAATGATGATCGTTCTCATCATTTGATGTCCCCCCTTAGTTTAATCCGGTCAACTGCTTAGGGTTCGCGCAAAACTAAATTGACATTTTTAGGTGTTGCGGCGCTCACCTGGCAAAGCACAACAATTAAGGAATATCGAGATATTCTGTATTTTTGTAACGCAGCCGGGTGAGATGGATCGGCGCATGAAAATGTGAAGTTATTATTTCGCGAGCCCATAACCTAATATTCTCTAAGAAAGCCGAGAAACGGTTCTGCCTATGCGACACTGTTCTTTCTTGCACATGACGGAACGTGCCGAGCAGACAAAACGATAGAATAGGACCCTAAAATGAAATGTCCGTACCCGTGGTTGGTGCTTGCCGGCACGATTGTAATGCTATCCATTGGGATGCCTGCCATTGGCTTTGCCGGGCAGGACATATCTTATCAATCACCACAGATCGTTTTTAGTGATTCAGACCCGGCGTCCATGTCCATGCCGCCGGAGCCATCCGGTGAAATCACACTGGATATCGCGCTGAATGCGGCCATCCACCGACACCCGTCCCTTTCAGCCAGCCTGGCAGAGATTGATGCCAGGAAAGGCGCGGCGCGGCAAGCCGGTGCATTACCAAATCCGGTATTGTTTGGAGAGGTTGAACAGTTTGGCGGTTCCGGAGATTATGCCGGAACGGATGCCATATCCAGCCGCCTCGGTATTGCCCAAGCGTTTTCGCTGGGCGGCAAAATCAGCAAACAGGTAAACGAAGCGCAAACAGCCTTGAAAATCGCGGAATTGGAGCATCGTGCCAATATCGTGGCAATAATCGCCCAGGTCGAGCAGCGATTCCTGCAGGTTCATACCCTGCAGGAGCAATTGCGCATCCAGTCTGAACAGTTGGACATCATGGAAAGAACACACGATGTCGTGTCCAAGAAGGTCAAATCCGGTGACGCATCACCGTTGGATATCCCCAGGAGTCAAGTCGAACTGTCCACTGCCCGTATCGAAATCCAACGGACCCGCAAAGCGCACAAATCGGCCCGGTATGCACTGGCCGAATCCTGGGGTTCGTTATTTCCACTCTTTTCATCGGTATCCGCCCAATATGAATACGCTGATACGCTTAGCGAACAGGAACTGACCCAAACCCTGGAACAGAGTCCGGCCTGGCAGCTTTTGGCCGGACAAGTGACCCTGGCCGATGCCGCCCATAAACTGGCAAGGGCCAACGCTGCCCCCGACATCGAATTGGGAGGTGGCTATCAGCGTTTCACTGAAACGAATGATCACGCCTTTTTTGTGGAATTGAGTATCCCGATCCCCGTTTTTGACCGTAACCAAGGCGGAGTCGCCGAAGCTGCGGCGCTGAGACAAAAGGCCGGTCAGGATCGAAATGCGGGTTTTCTGGCCCTTCGCAATCAACTGCAGGCGGCCTGGCGCGATGTTGTTGCAGCCAGGCAATCGGTGTTTTCGGTAGATCAGCAGGTCTACCCGGCGGCCCAACAATCCTACGAATCGATTCGCAAGGCGTATCAGGCCGGTGCCGTGGATATCATCGGCTTGCTTGATGCTCAGCGAACCTGGGTGGAGACAAGAGCGCTCCGGCTGGAAATGCTCAATGATTTAGAAACCGGCATGATTGAAATCAGACGCCTGACCGGCGAACGGGTAAGAACAATCATAGAAAGGAAGAACCCATGAGAAATGGATACATCATCATCGGCCTGGCGCTTTTCTTTTTGATCAGCGGTGGTGTGCTGGCATTTGCACGTCTGGGTAACGGTAAAACAACCGCTCATGACGAAACGCATGCGCAGCGCCACACGGACCATGATCATGAAGATGAACATGAAGATGAACGTGGAGAAAACGATCACGGTGCGCATGGGCATGGCGCATCGTCGGGTGTTGTCGAGATGAGCAAGGCGCAGCAGAGGCAAATCGACCTTAAGATCGCCGTTGCCGGAGCCGGAGATATCCAAACCCGTTTGTCGCTCGTGGGTGAAGTTCGCCTGCACGCTGATCGCATGGCCCATATTGTGCCGAGAGTGCCGGGCATCGTTCACACCGTAGCCGTTGGATTGGGCGACAAGGTTCGTGAGGGTCAGACCCTGGCCTTGATCGACAGCCCGGAGCTTGCGGAGTTAAAGGCGGACTATCTGGAAAAAGAGCGTCATCTTGATGTTACGCGACGGACGTATGAAAGAAAGCAGTATTTAAAAAAGGAAAATATCGCCAGCGAAGCCGATTGGCTCGAAGCGCAGTCTGCATTTCTCAATGCCAAAACAGCTCTGCGCTCGGCAAAAAGAAGATTGATCGTCCTGGGCATGAAAGATGAACGTATCAGAGCCATTGCCGATGCACAGGATGAAGCGTTCGGAAGGTATACGCTTCGATCCCCGATCGACGGCACTGTGATCTCAAAGCACATTTCCCGGGGAGAAAAAATCGGCGAGGAAGAAGTGTTCATCATCGCCGATCTGTCCATGGTTTGGGTGGATCTTCAAATACCGGCCAAGGATCTGTCTGTCGTAAAAACAGGACAGCGCGTAACGATCACAACACCTCAGGGCGCTATGGCTGAAGGCACGTTGACGCTGGTGGGACCGGTGGTGAATACCGAGACTCGAACTGCTCTTGGCCGGGTCGAGCTTGCCAATCCGGACGGCAACTGGAGGCCGGGACTGTTCGTGACAGGCCGGATCCATGGTGGCGCCCTCTCGTCTTCCGTGGTCGTTCCGTCTGGCGCCGTCCAGAATATTGATGGTGAACATGTGGTTTTCGTCCCGGACGGTGATGGCTTCAAACCGGTGGATGTGAGTCCGGGCCGAACCTTCAAGGTACAAACGGAAATCCTTTCAGGGTTGAAACCCGGGCAGCGCTACGTGGTCCAAGGTGCGTTTGAACTCAAGGCCGTCATCGAAACCCGTGGCGCAGGCGCCCATGCCGGTCACGGGCATTAGACATGGAGGATCGTCATGCTCAACAAGTTCATTGAATCGGTCCTCAAAACACCGGGGCTCGTCATTGTTGCCCTGTTGGCCGTCATCGGTCTGGGTGTTTACAAATATCAAAAAATGCCGGTGGATGCATTTCCGGACATCTCGCCGGTTATGGTGCCGGTCTTTGCCGAAGGCCACGGCATGGCGCCGGAAGAAATGGAGCGGCTCATCACATATCCCATTGAGTCGGCCATGAACGGCCTGCCCGGGGTGACCCAGATCAAATCCACCTCGGCATTCGGCATGGCCGTGGTCTATGTCTATTTCCAGGACGACATGGATATCTATTTTGCCCGCCAACTGGTGGCGGAGCGGCTTGCCGCGGCTTCGGCTGAACTGCCGGAAATGGATGAACCACCAACGCTGGGGCCCATCTCCACCGGTCTGGGTCAAATATTTATCTATTACCTCACCGCAGATGCCGAAAAGGTGGACACCGGTGGGAAGGAGCTATCCACCTGGTTGCGCGAACTCAATGACTGGGTGGTCAAATTTCAATTGCAGACCGTCCCCGGCGTCACCGACGTACTCTCCATGGGCGGGCATGTGCTTCAGTATCAGATTCAGATCGATCCCAACTTGCTGCAACAGTACAGCCTTGGGCTTGAAGCGGTGGTCGAGGCCATCGGCGCCAACAATCGCAACGTCGGCGGACAATTTCTTGTTCTGGGAGCCGAAGAGCATCTGGTGCGCGGCGTAGGGCTGGTGGAGACGCTGACGGATCTGGCTGGAATTCCGGTGAAAGACGTGGGCGGCACACCCGTATTTGTCAGGGATTTCGCCACGGTTGAATTCGGCAATGAGATCCGTCGCGGAGTCGTCACCCGCAACGGTAAACAGGAGGTGGTTTCCGGCATTGTGATGAAATTGTTCGGTGAAAACACTTCGGAAGTGATCGATCGTCTGTACGCCAAGGTAAATACCGTGAAAAAGTCTCTGCCCGACGGTGTGACCCTTATTCCCTATTATGAGCAGGCTGAACTGGTGGCCAACGCCACCGGCACGGTAAAGTCGGCCCTTTGGCAAGGCGGTCTGCTGGTCATCTTGGTTTTGGCATTGTTTCTGGGCAATTGGCGAACCGCTTTTATCGTAGCCCTCGCTCTGCCTGTGTGTGCTTTAACGGCAATCATCTTCATGGACACCAACGCCATCTCCGCGAATCTGATGTCGTTGGGCGGCATCGCTATCGCCATCGGCATGCTCGGCGACGGTGCCATCGTCATGGTGGAAAACATCTATCGGCATATGGGCAAAAGTAAAGCTCGAACGGAGAACAAGGGGCGCATTATATTAGAAGCTGCACGGGAAGTGGCTCGCCCCATTCTTTTTTCCATTGTCATTATTATTCTTGTTTTTCTACCCTTGTTCACCCTGCAGGGAGTTGAAGGCAAAATGTTCTCTCCCATGGCGTTTACCATCGCTTTTGCCTTGCTCGGGTCTTTGCTGATGGCCCTTTTTGTCGCCCCTGTGCTTGCCTTGTATTTGATTCGGCCGGCAGTCCCGAAAGCAAACCGCCTGGTGCAATGGTTCTCCAGCGTCTACGGAATCTCATTGGCGCGGGTTTACAAAATGAAACGGCTGGTGATGGTCGTGTCCACGGTCAGTCTGGTGTTTAGCCTGGTTGCCTTGAAGTACACCGGCACCGAATTTATCCCCACCCTTGAAGAAGGTTCCATCCTCATCGGTGTATCCATGGCGCCTTCCATTTCCCTTGACAAGGGAACCCGTACGGTCATGTCCCTGGAACGTATAATCATGGCCTTTGACGCGGTGCATGAGACGGTGTCACGCATCGGTCGACCCGAGGCCGGCAGCCATCCCCACCCGGTGAACACGGCAGAGATTCATATCGGCCTCAAGCCGAAGAATGAATGGGGGCCTTATGCTGACAAGGCTGCGCTGATCGAAGCCATCCGGGAAAAAATCAGTGTCGTTCCCGGTGTGCAGTTTAACTTTACCCAGCCGATTCAGAACGCCTTTGATGAACTGCTTTCCGGAGTCAAAACCCAGCTTGCCATCAAGCTGTTCGGCGAAGATCTGACTGTCTTGCGAAAAAAGGCGGGCGATATCAAAGCGGCCATTGACGGTGTGCCCGGCCTGGTGGACCTGAGCATGGAGCAAAGCTTTGGCCAGCCGCAGATACAGGTCATCGCCGATCGTGCCGCCTGCGCCCGCTATGGTGTCAACGTAAGCCAGATCCTGGAAATGGTGGAACTGGCGGTTGGCGGCGAAGTCGTGGATCATATCTACTTGAACACCAGACGGTTCGGTATCCATTTGCGCTACCAGGCGCCTTATCGCAATGCCCCCGAGGCCATCGGCAACATGTTGCTGGCAACGACCGACAAAGGTCTGATTCCTTTGGGCCAGGTGGCCGATGTGCGCTCCGTGGTGGGACCCATTCAGATAAATCGGGAAAAGAACCAGCGCCGATGGGTGGTCCAGGGTAACGTGCGCGACCGGGATATCGGCAGCGTGGTAGCGGACATCCAACAGCGGATTGCGGATAAGGTTCGGCTCCCCGACGGATACACCATTGAATACGGCGGACAGTTCGAAAACCAGCAGCGGGCCATGGCCCGGCTGGCCGTCATTGTTCCCATGGTCATTGCCGGTGTTTTCCTCATGCTATGGGCGAGCTTTGGTGTCCTGCGCCATGCCTTGATTATCATGGTCAACGTGCCCCTGGCCTTGGTGGGCGGTGTGCTCGGACTGCTGATCATGGGGGAGTATCTGTCGGTGCCGGCCTCAGTGGGGTTTATCGCACTATTCGGCATTGCCGTGCAAAACGGCATGGTACTGGTCACCTATTTTAACGACCTGCGCAAACGGGGCCGAAGTGTGGATGATGCCGTCCGGGAAGGCGGGTTGTTGCGCCTGCGCCCCGTGTTGATGACCGCTTTGACCACTATTCTCGGTTTGCTGCCGCTGCTGCTGTCAACCGGCATCGGGTCTGAAGTGCAGCGCCCGCTGGCCTCGGTGGTGGTTTTCGGTCTGGCCACTTCAACACTATTGACCCTGTTTGTCATTCCCGTCGTTTACGGGTGGGTTGAAAACCGATTTAAAGAGTTGCTTTTATAAACGAAAACGGCGAGGTGACCGACAAGCAAAAAGCAACTTATTATCCAACCCGCCTCACGGGCGTCAGGGGCCGGCGTGAAGCCAGATTCTCGGCTGAATTTAACGCACCCCCCGCATCGGGTACCACCATTCAAATAAGCATGGTGGATTAGCGGATTCCATCGATATCACGGTGCGTGCGCGTGCCTTGCGTCCTCTTTATGAAAGGTCATAAGATTGTTGGCTTTTTCACATGACGGTGGTTCAAGCAAGGGTCAGCGCACTGCGCTTTGCCTTACCGGTTCGGCGATCATCTGCTGGGTCCGAGCCAATTCATCCACCATCGTCTTTACCCGCTCCGGGGTGGGCCGGTCGCCTCCCAGGGCCAATTTTTGGTACAATTCACCGGTGAGCTACTTTTTGCTGAAGTAGCGCATGTCCCGGAACTTGATCATTTCGATGATCGGGTTGGTAAGGCGGCCCCGGATCGCCCGAATCGCGGATCGGACTCAATTTGGGCCTTGACACTCTGTTTGAAGTTTCTTACCATTTTATTATCGATGAAAAATTAGGAGAAAATCATGCACACGACCCTATCGAGCAAATACCAGGTTGTTATTCCTAAACCGGCAAGGGAACGGCTTCATTTGAAACCAAAACAGAGGCTCGCCGTCATCGAGAAGGACAACATGTTGATTCTTATTCCGGAGACACCTCTTGAGTCGTTGAGGGGAATAGCGGCCGGCGCCGATACAAGCAATTATCGGGAGAAGAAGGATCGACC
>JABDRH010000410.1 GCA_013041835.1 Desulfatitalea sp.
CGGCCGAGCTGATCACCCCGATCGCCATGGAAAAAGAGCTGCGCTTTGCCATTCGTGAAGGTGGACGTACGGTCGGCGCTGGTGTGGTGAGCGAAATTATCGAGTAAAAGAGACGACTACGATGATAATGAATGCCAAAATTAGAATCAGGCTGAAAGCTTATGACCACAAATTGTTGGATCAGTCGGCCACGGATATTTTAGACACTGCTCGTAAAACCGGTGCCAAGGTGGTGGGTCCTATTCCTCTGCCGACTAAGATCAACAAATACTGTGTCTTACGATCGCCTCACGTCGACAAAAAATCCAGAGAGCAATTTGAGATGCGCACCCACAAGCGCATGCTGGACATCCTAGAACCCACCCAGCAGACTGTGGATGCCTTGATGAAGCTCGATCTATCACCAGGCGTGGACGTGGAGATCAAATTGTAGGCAAGGGAAGAATATCCATGAGCAAAGGACTAATCGGAAAAAAGCTGGGCATGACTAGCATGTTCACATCAGAGGGCCAATATTTGCCGGTGACGGTGATTCAGGCCGGGCCTTGTGTCGTGACCCAAATCAAGACCCAGGCCAGGGACGGCTATAACGCTCTGCAGCTTGGTTTTGGAGATAGAAAAGCGGTGCGGACCAACAAGCCTTTGCAGGGCCACTTTAACAAGAGCGGTGACCAGTGCTTCTCGCATCTTCGTGAAGTGGAGGTCGATACTCCTGATGCATTTTCACTGGGACAGAACATCGGCAGC
Source organism: Desulfatitalea sp. (assembly GCA_013041835.1). Taxonomy (GTDB): domain Bacteria; phylum Desulfobacterota; class Desulfobacteria; order Desulfobacterales; family Desulfosarcinaceae; genus Desulfatitalea. Next base: position 748 of record JABDRH010000410.1, read on the forward strand.
GACTTGTTCAAGGTCGGTGAGCGAGTGGATATCATCGGTAAGACCAAAGGCCGCGGCTTTTCCGGTGTGATGCGGCGGCATGGATTTGGTGGCGGTCGTAAAACCCATGGTGGCAAATGCCATCGCATTCCCGGCTCTATCGGCTGCAGTGCCTGGCCCAGCAAGGTGTTCAAAGGCAAACGACTGCCGGGGCGCTACGGTGTGGATCAGAAGACCATTCGCAATTTGGAAATCGTCGACGTCAGACCCGAAGAGAATTTGATTCTGGTGAAAGGCGCTGTGCCCGGTCATCGACAAGCGGTGGTGATGATAAAGAAATTGAAATTCGCGAAAGCCGAATAGCCGGGTTGCGTCAGGCGGATTGCCGCCTACGTGCCTTCGACGGCTTTTAATGAGGATGAGCATGGCAACTGTAGATGTCATAGACATTCAAGGGAACAAGGTGTCCCAAGCGGAACTGCCGGATGCGGTGTTCGACGTACCAGTGAAAACCGCCGTGTTGCACCAGGTGGTCAAGGCGCAACTGGCCAAAAGACGAGCGGGAACCGCCAAGGTCAAAAATCGTTCGGATATCACCGGCAGCACCCGAAAACTCTACCGCCAAAAGGGAACCGGGCGGGCGCGTCGCGGTGACATCAAATCGCCGCTTTTGCGCGGCGGTGGTGTCGTTTTCGGACCGCACCCCCGCTCCTATGAGCAAAAGGTGACTAAGAAGGTGCGCCGCTTGGCATTAAAGATGGCGCTGACCTGCAAGCTCAAAGAAGATGAATTGCTGGTTTTGGATCAGTTCGACTTGGCGCAGATCAAGACCAAGGATTTCATGGCTGCGGTTCAGGCCATTCAGGTGAAAAAGGCACTGATTGTTACCGCTGATGCCAATACGAACCTGGAATTAAGTTCACGAAATGTGTCCGGAATCAAAGTAATGCGCTTGGACGGTCTCAATGTCTACGATATCCTTAAATACGATAAGCTGGTGCTGCTCGAAGGTGCTATTAAAGGCATCGAAGGGAGGCTCTTGGTATGATTAACTACGATATTATCAAACGGCCGATCATCACCGAAAAGACCAACATCCAAAAGGATGAGCACAATCAGGTTACTTTCGAAGTGGACCGGCGGGCCAACCGGATCGAAGTGCAACGCGCAGTCGAGCAGATTTTCAAAGTCAAAGTGGCCGATATTCATACCATGCGTGTCCGCGGTAAATTCAAACGACGCGGCCGCATTCTCGGAAAACGCCGGGATTGGAAGAAAGCCATTGTCACGTTGATGCCCGGAGAGCGTATCGAGTTCTTCGAAGGGGCATAGGACCAGGAGTTATTACCATGGGTATAAAGAGAGTCCAACCGACATCGGCCGGTCGCCGGTTCCAGACATTTTCCGATTTCAAAGAAATCACCAAAACGCATCCGGAAAAAAGTTTGGTACGTATCATCAAGGGCAGTGGCGGGCGAAACAACAACGGTCGCATTACTACCCGTTGGCGTGGCGGTGGGCATAAGCGTTACTACCGGCTCATCGACTTCAAGCGTGAAAAGGATGGAATTCCGGCAAAAGTGGCCTCTATTGAATACGATCCCAACCGAAGCGCACGTATTGCACTGCTGCACTATATCGACGGCGAGAAGCGTTACATCCTCGCGCCGGTCAACCTGAAAGTCGGCGATCAAGTATTGTCAGGGCCCGAAGCCGATATCAAACCTGGTAATGCGCTTCCGCTGGCCAATATTCCCCTGGGTACTCAAATCCACAATATTGAGTTGCGGCTGGGAAAGGGCGGGCAGATTGTACGAAGCGCCGGTGCATATGCGCAGCTCATGGCGAAGGAAGACCGCTATGCATTGGTGAAGCTCCCTTCTGGCGAAGTACGCATGGTGCTGCTAAAGTGCAAAGCGACTGTCGGTCAGATTGGAAATGTGGAGCATGAAAACTTGTCGCTCGGAAAGGCCGGTCGAAAGCGTTGGTTGGGTCGACGTCCAAAAGTGCGCGGTGTGGCCATGAATCCGGTGGATCATCCAATGGGTGGAGGCGAAGGCCGTTCATCTGGTGGTCGACATCCGTGCTCGCCTTGGGGCATGCCCACCAAGGGCTACAGGACACGTAAGAACAAGCGGACGGATCGATACATCGTGAAACGCAGAAAGTAAGCGGAAAATCGCGAATAGGGAGGGCGGCGGCCACCGTTAAGCCCAGCTCACAAAGCGGCGGAGAGGTTTACAGGAGAAGTTATGCCACGGTCATTAAAGAAGGGTCCCTTCATCGAAGATAAGTTGATGCGAAAAATCCTGGTAGCGCAGGAGACCCGCAGTAACAAGGTGATTAAAACTTGGTCCCGGCGGTCGACCATTATTCCCGAGATGGTGGGGCTGACCCTAGCCGTTCATAACGGGCGAAAATTCTTACCCGTATTTGTGACTGAAAACATGGTAGGGCATAAACTGGGAGAGTTCTCCCCGACCCGTACCTACTTCGGACACGCGGCAGACAAGAAATCCAAAAAAAGGTAGGCAAGGGGTAGAGGAGTGACGACCATGGAGGTTAAAGCAGTGGCCCGTTATGTGCGCATCTCACCGCAAAAGGTGCGTAAGATGGCCGGTGCCATAAAAGGCAAACCGGTGGAAAAAGCGCTGGCAACGATCAAGTTCATGCCCCAGAAATCTGCGGGCATCGTAGAGAAAATCCTTCGGTCTGCCATTGCCAATGCCGACCAGATTGCGGATCTGGATATCGACGATCTCATCGTAGGTAATGTCATTGTGGATAACGGCCCGATGTTTAAACGGTTTCGGGCGCGTGCCCGGGGGCGCGGCACCCGCATCTTAAAACGCACCAGTCATGTAACGGTCATATTGACCGAAGCGACGTCGTAGCAAGGAGGAGGTAATAGCTTGGGCCAGAAAGTCAATCCCATAGGACTAAGGTTGGGCATCGTCAAAACCTGGGAATCGCGCTGGTATGCGGGGAGAAAAAAATACGCCGAGTACATCCAGCAGGACTTTGAATTGAGACACTTCGTCAAAAAGAAGCTGTACCATGCCGGCATTTCCCGAATTGAAATTGAACGATCCGCCAAGCGCATCCGATTGCGCATTTTCACGGCTCGGCCTGGCATTGTCATTGGGAAAAAGGGCACCGAAATTGAGCGCCTCAAGCAAGAGCTGGAGAAAAAGGTGTCTCAGGAGGTGCTTATCGATATCCAGGAAGTGCGCAAGCCTGAAATCGATGCACAGCTTGTGGCTGAAAATGTGGCTCAGCAGATCGAAAGACGCGTCGCTTTCAGGCGGGCCATGAAGCGGTGTGTGACTTCAGCCGTCCGCTTTGGTGCCCAAGGGATTAAAATTATCTGTTCCGGACGACTGGGTGGCGCGGAAATGGCCAGAACCGAGTGGTATCGGGAAGGACGTGTGCCCTTGCATACAC
>JABDRH010000420.1 GCA_013041835.1 Desulfatitalea sp.
TCACCGCACCACGAATGCCGCCGCCGCCATAGGTCATCACACTTTCAGTGTCACGATCCAGCCACTCCGGGTCGAAGAAGATCTGGGCTCTGGGATTAAAGGCCATGGGTGAGCAAAAGGCGCGCAAAACGCCGTCTGAGTCATCGTCGTCTCCGCTGGCGGCAAATAAGAACAGTTCGCCGCTCATCCGGCGGCCGACATTGACCGAAAGGCTGATATCAACCATGTAGGCCCGAACATCGCGCCGGGTCTGCCCCAAAAGATGGTGGAAGTTCACCTCGCCGAACTGGTATGCGGCGGTTAGCGATAGCAAGGCCTGGCCCAGAAAAAGATCGGTCATTGCACCCACCCACCACAGCTCGCCCTCGCTGGTGGGTGCCAGGATTTGCAGGCTGTCGGGTAGTGTTGTGGCCAAGGCATCTTCATTATCCCGAAACCAGGCGCTGAACAGGGCCAAGCGTTCAAAGGGACCCGGCTCGTAGTCCAGGGTCAGGGCGGCCATGGGAGAGTCCTGCATGATCCGGCCGAACTGGCCGATGAGCGACCAACGGTCATGGTCGCCGATAAAAGTGACCGCCACCGCATCATCCGCCGTGATCAGGCCCCGAGCAATTAGAAAAGGCTGTAGACCGGCGATCATCTGCACGGCTTGCAAGTCCACATTCAGATAGGCGCTGGTCATGAAGGTTTCCAGACTGTCTGCAGTGTTTTCCGTCTTCGGGTCCGCATCCAGTTCGTACTCCCATTCCAGGTCGCCGCGAATGTAAATAAGCGTATCGCGCGCTGGAGACAAGGTCAGGGTCGGAGCGATGGTGAGCAGGTTGATGCGTCGATCCCGTTCGAAACGGTTACTGACACGATCGAAGTAATTGTTTTGGGAATAGAATGAATTGGTCGCGATAATCGCCAGAGGCAAATCGGCAGCCGATGTCCGGCAGGGGCACAAGAGCAGCAGGAAAATGATTAGGCGCTGTTGGTTTCGTACGTTTATCATTATGGACGACACGGGCGATTTCAAGTTTCCTCATTTCACCCCAATGTTGCAAAAGCCGAAGGGCTCGCGCTCTTGACCCTCTTTTTACCAGGGAAATGCAACTTTTTCCAGACCAGGGTGTTTACCAGCATAAAGTCAATGCAGATGCGCATCAAATGCAAATTCAACAGAAACTGTATTTAAAAACAAAGCATGGAGGATGACATGAAAGCGTCTCGATTTTTTTTCCCCGGGCAAATTCTACTTTTTTTCGGTTTTCTGATCACCGCCGCCGCCCTGACCGCCTGTGGCGGTGGCAGTGCCGTGACCGCTGACGGCGACAGCATTCAGACCGGTGAGATTGCTATCAGTCTCACCGACGCCAAAGGCGATTTCGCCAGCTACACGGTGGATGTTTTGGCCTTGACGCTGACCAAGGCCAATGGCGCCGAGGTTTCCACCCTGCCGGTGTCCACGCGTATCGATTTTGCCCAATACACCGATATGACTGAATTTTTAACGGCCGCCACAATCCCATCAGGTGCTTATGTGGCCGCCCGCATGACCCTGGATTACAGCAATGCCGACATCTGGGTGGAGGACGAGCAGGGAAATCCGGTGCAGGTGGTTGATATTTTGGATGAAAACGGCGATCCTCTTGTCGGCCAGGTGGCGGTGACCGTTCATCTGGAAGATCGCAGCCGTCTAGTGGTTGCGCCGGGCATCCCCGTGCACCTGCTGCTGGATTTCGATCTCAAGGCCACCAACGATGTCACCTTTGATGAACACGATGTGCCCACGGTGAGCGTGGACCCTTATCTGGTCGCCGATGTTGATTGCACAACGAACAAGATCCACCGCCTGCGTGGCCTGCTGGATAAGGTGAACGCCGATGAGAGCACTTTTTCCGTGTACATTCGTCCCTTCTATGCCGCCTTGAGGGGCAGCCACGGTCAATTCGGTGCCATGACCGTGATCACCGACGCGGATACCCTGTTTGACATCGACGGTCAAGCTTACCAGGGCCAGAACGGCCTGACCGCCATGCAGACGCTCGATCCCCTCAGCGCCGTGGTGGTGGAAGGCGATTTGACCTTTAATCCCCTGCGATTCAAAGCAAGCCAGGTCTATGCCGGCACCAGCGTGCCCTGGGGCGACCAGGACATTGTTTCGGGCACGGTGAAGTCCCGAACGGGCAATCAACTGACCGTCCAGGGCGCCACTCTGGTGCGCGAAGACGGCAGCGTGATCTTCCACGACCAGGCCACCGTCACCGTGGGGGATGATACCCGCGTGACCCGTCAGCTTTCAGCGGATCTCTTTTCCGCCGCGGATATCTCGGTGGGGCAACGCGTCATTGTGTTCGGCACCCTGACCAACGACGATCCATTGAACCTGACCCTGGATGCCGCCCAAGGTCATGTCCGTATGAAAATGGCCATTATCCGCGGCACTGTGGCCGAAGTGGACGCTGAAGATGAAGTGGCTCAGCTCACCATGGACCTGCAATCCATCAATATGCATCGCATCGGCATTTTTAACTTCAGCGGCACGGGCACAAATGCGGATAGCGATGCCGATCCAAACGCGTATCAGGTCAACACCGGCAACATGGAACTTGCCTCCCTGACCATCGGCCGTCCGGTCAAAGCACGCGGTTTTGTACAGCCCTTCGGCGCCGCACCCCAGGACTTCAACGCCATGACCCTCATTGGTGCGGCCGATATGCGTGCTTTCATGAGAGTGCATTGGCAGCCTGCCAGCGCCGAAGCCTTTGAAACCATCTCCAGCGAGGGCCTGCTGCTCAACCTGCAGGGCGTAGGCCGGCCGCATCATCTGTTGCGCGGGTGGGTGCATACCGACCTGACCGCCCTGGATCAATCATGGATAGTGCCCGGGGCGGACGGTCTTGGCTTGTTTGTCCTGGCTTATAGGGGCGTGGTGCAGGTGTTCTTGACCTTTGACGATTTCACCGATGAGCTGAAAAGCGTTCTGGCTGACGGCCGGCTGGTGAAAAAAGTCCGGGCCAGGGGTACTTTCGATGATGCCACGGGCACTTTGACAGCCAACCTGGTGGACATTCGCCTCACCCACTGAACTTAGGCGATTTTTGTCAATTTCAAAGACCAAGGGCCCGGTC
>JABDRH010000428.1 GCA_013041835.1 Desulfatitalea sp.
GCGCTCCAGGTCGGAGACGCCAGCCAGGTCCAGGTTCAACGCATCATGTTGACGGTCGTACGATTGGGCCAGGGCGAGGAAAAGCGCCGCCTGAAATACGGGGTCGGGTGTTGATTGCGGGGATGCCGCATCAAAACGGCGAAGCACGCCGCGGATTTGATTGGCCGAGGCTTCCTCGGTCCGAGCGTGTTGTCCGGATAGAAAGAGTCCCTTTAATGTACCGCCACTGCCATGGTGAACATCGGCCCATTGGTTGAAAGCCTGCAACGTATCTTCGAGGCGTTGCGTATCGACTTGCCGTGGAAACATCAACTGCAGCGATCCGCGGTCCGCCGCGGCTTGCATATGTGGCGGCACCGATGCCGCCGAAGGCTGTGTCACCGCCAGCAAACCGAAAGCAGCGGTCAGCGTCTCAATCATCGCTTCGGATAAATAGGTATAAGGCATGTAATAGTTCATAGCGGCCGTCTCTTATCGCGTTTTTGGGTTGCCGGCAGTTCAGACCCTGAATTAAGGCGCTTTTTTTCAACCGCCGATCCGCTCGCCGCCTTGCCGTCACGCACCTGAACCCCCATCAGATCCAGTTGGTTGCGCAAGCGGTCGGCCAGTACAAAGTCTCCGGCCTTTCGGGCTTGCGCCCTTTGATGCAACAATTGCTGCACACGGGTTTCCTTGTATATCTTTTCGAACTGAAAAATGCCAAGCACGGCGTTCACGTTTTCAAGCGCCGCCAACGCCGGGGGGACCTGCTCAGGTGATAAATTGCGTTTTGATATCAAACGATTGAGCTGCTTTATGATTTTGAATATCACCGCCAAAGCGGCACTTATGTTCAGGTCGTCCTCCATGGCTTCGTTGAACCCGCTCTTCAGGTCGTAAAGCAATTGGTCGATATCCGGGTAGGCCGTGCCTTCAACGATCTGGTGAAGGCTGGTCACGCACCTGTCCAGCCGCTGGAGCGTTCTGCGGGCGTCATTTAGACGCTCGTGAGAAAATACCACCGGCTTGCTGTAATGCGTGGATAATAACAAAAAGCGAATTTCACGGCCGGTCCATCCTTGATCCAAAAAATTGCGCACCGTCAGAGCACCGGACTTTTCATCCACCTTTTTGCCGTCCACCAGAACGCGGTCGCAGTGCAGCCAAAAATTGGCCAGCGGTTTCTTGTTCAGGGCCCCGGCAATGGCGATCTCGTTTTCGTTGAACGGAAAGAGCAACTCACGGCCGGCGATGTGGATGTCGCAGGTATCGCCCAGGTATTTCATGGCCAGGGTGGCGCACTGCAGCGGCCAGGAGGGTTGCACATTGCCCCAGGGGGTCTTGGTATAGAGCCCTTTTTTCAGTTCGGAGAGCTTCACCCGTTTTAGCAGGGTAAAATCCCTGGGATTGTCCTTTTCGTACTCTTCCAGATCAACGGTGGCGCCCAGCTTGATTTTGTTCAGATCGATGCCCGATAGCCGGCCGTAGGCCTCGAAACGGGAAATGTCGAAATACAGTGAGCGCAGCTTTTCATACGCGTACCCTTTGCCCACGAGCGCCTGCACCACTTGCACCATGTCGTCGGCATGGGCGCTGGAACGGGGATAGTGTTCGACCGTGCGCAGGCCCAATGCGTCCCGATCAGCTTCAAAGGTTGTGATGTGTCGTTGGGTAAACGCTGATGGTGCAATGCCCAGCGCCTCGGCGCCCTGGAAGATTTTTTCATCCAGGTCGGTGATGTTCATCACGTGCACGACCGCGTATCCGCGATGAGACAGGTAGCGGTCCACCAGGTCGGCAAACACGAACCGCCGGGCATCGCCCACGTGAATGGGGGCATGGGCCGTGGGGCCGTTGGTGTAAAGGGTCACCCGGTCGCCGCGCTGGGGCGTAAACAGCTCCCTGGCATGGATGCGGGTGTTGCACAGATTCAGCCCCACCTTTTCCCGTTCCACGAAGAGGGTCGTGGACAGATAGCGTTCGCCGCTGTCGGGCAGGATGACGACGATCATGCCCGCGCGCATGGCCGCGGCTTGCCGCAATGCAACGGCCACGGCGGCGCCACTGCTCATACCCACGAGCAGGCCTTCCTCCCGGGCCAGGCGCCGTGCGGTTTCAAAGGCCTCCTCGTCATCGATGTTGATTTTTTCGTCCAATCTGTCTTTTTCAAAAATTTCGGGGATGTAGGATTCTTTCAGATTCTTGAGGCCTTGAATTTTATGGCCCAGGTAGGGTTCAACCCCGATGATGCGCACTTGCGGGGCGATCTGCTTAAAGCGTCGGGACAAGCCCATCAATGTCCCCGAAGTGCCCAGGGTGGCCACGACGGCCGTCACCTGGCCTTGGGTCTGGGACCATATTTCATTGGCCGTACCGTGGTAGTGAGCCTGCCAGTTGGCCGCGTTGTTGAACTGGTCGGTGATCAGATATTTGTCCGGATATTCGCGAGCCAGGCGGTAGGCCTCTTCAATGGCACCATCGGTGCCCAGGTGCCCCGGCGTCAAACGGATTTGCGCCCCCCTGGCCTGCAGGATCTTCTGACGTTCGACACTGGCCGTCTCGGACATCGTCAGCAACAATTTGTAGCCCTTGATGGCACAAACCATGGCAAGGCCGATACCGGTGTTGCCGCTGGTGGCCTCCACCACGGTTTTTTCAGGCGTGAGCTGCCCCGATTGTTCGGCCGTTTCGATCATGTGCAGGGCCGCCCGGTCCTTGATGGAGCCTCCGGGATTCATGTATTCGAGTTTGGCCAGAATCGGCACGGCGGAATTGGGATTCATCCGTTTCAGGGCCACCAGGGGCGTGTTGCCGATCAGGTCGAGGATGGTGGACGTGGTCATGGGTTTCACAGCGATTACCCCCCGGCGTGAGCAGTCCGTCAACGATCCGGACGCGTATCATGAATGAGTAACGATAGCTGCGCCTCAAGCGTTCGGCCGACCGTCCGGGCATCCTGGCTCGCATCGACGATCCTGAAGCGTTTGGGATCGCTTTTGGCTATGTCGAGATAACCGTCGCGCACACGTTGGTGGAAGTCCAGTTTTTCCTTTTCAAAGCGGGTTTCGCCGTGGGCACGTCCGCCGCTGTCGATTTGGCGCCATGCACGGGCCAGGCTCTGCGCCGGATCAAGGTCAAACAAAAAAGTTACATCGGGGCGCGCATCGCTGCACATCAGGTGGTGCAGGCGTTGAATCAGGTGCTTATCCACTCCCCGCGCATACCCCTGGTAAACCAGGGTGGCGTCGAAAAAACGGTCGCACACGACCACGCGCCCGGCCGAAAGATGAGGTCGAATCACGGTGAGCAGATGCTGCACGCGGTCGGCCACGTAAAGCAGCAATTCCGTGCCCGGGTCCATTTCATGATTTTGCGGATTCAGCAAGATCGTTCGGATTTGCGCGCCGACGGCCGTTCCTCCAGGCTCCCGCGTGCTGACGCACTCATGGCCCCGGGTCTGGAAAAATGAAACGATCTTTTCCACTTGGGTGGTCTTGCCCGAACCTTCAATGCCTTCCAGGGTGATGAACATCAACCCTCATCTCTTTTCATGTAAAATTGCCGTTCCAGCAGGCGATGGTAGCTGGTCCAGGCTTCGCCAGGCGCTTCGGCGGCCATGTGTTCGCGGATGGCGTTGACACGGGAGTCGATCTCATCCACATAGTTGAGCAGGACGGCTTCCACGGTTTTCGGCAGCTCGGGTGAACCAAACTCCCGGGCGCCGTGATGGCTGATGATCATGTGCTTGATCAAGACCGCCAGATCCTGGGGAAAGGCCTCAATGGTGAGAATCTTCTCCTCAACGATCTGCACGCCGATAACGATATGGCTGAGCAGGCGACCCTCGTCGGTATAATCGATACGATGGGTATAGTCCAGTTCGTGCACCTTGCCGATATCGTGCAGCACAGCCCCCACCAGGAGCAGGTCGCGGTCCACACCGCCATAGTGGGCGGCCATCTTGTCGGCCAACAGGGCCATGGAAAGGGAGTGTTCGAGCAGACCGCCGATGTAGGCATGGTGCATCATTTTTGCGGCCGGGGCGCGCTGGAACCGGCCGATCAGATCTTCATCCTGCCAGAAGGCGGCCATCAGCGCTTTCAGCGGCGGTGAGGCGATGCTGTCCATCAGGGTCCGCAAGCGTGCCAACATTTGAGCGGTGTCCCGGGAGGTGGCCGGTAGAAAATCATCCGGTGAGATGGATGCCTTGGGCACGGCAGCCATGGACCGGACCACCAGTTGCAAGGCGCCGCGATATTCGCCGGCCATGGCCTCGATGCGCACGAAATCGCCGGCGGCGGCGCCCGTAGCCGCGCGGTCCGCGCCATCCCATACCACCCCGCGAATCCGACCGGTCCGGTCGGCCAGAGTCAGATTCAAGAAGGCGTTGCCGTCCCGTTTGCGGGCCATGTTCTTTTCGACGAGGACAAAGGTGTCCGCCACGTTTTCACCAGCTTTAATCTGGTTCACGAATCTTTGTTTATCGGTCATATTCATCTTTTGACGGCCAGCGGGAATCGTCGATAGAACCTTGCAGGTCGACAATGTCCTGGTTGCCCACATATTTGCGTGTTCGGACGCGGGTGATTTCCGATAACTTGTGCATCATCCCACCCATTTGCTCCACCCGCGCACGAATGGCATCCAATTGGTTGTAGATTTCGCCATGGAGGGGCACATCCAGCATAAGCAATTGGACCGCACCGAGTACATACTGCAGCGGTTGGTTCAGTTCATGGCAAATGCCGCCGGCCGTTTCGAGAACGCTTTTGAGCTTCTCCTCCTCGGTGAGTTGCAGAATCATCCGTTGCTGGGCCAGCGCCGTGCGTACCCGGGCCAGTATTTCAATACGGCTGACGGGTTTGCGCACATAGTCACTGCCACCGGCGCTGAATGCCGACTTCAATGTGCGGTCATCGGTATTGCCGGTCACAAAAATGACGGGAATACGCTGAAAGCGGCTGTCGGCTTTCAGCAATCGGCATGCTTGAATTCCGTCCAGATTGGGCATGACCACATCCATAATGACCAAATCCGGCATCAGGTGGGCCACATTGTTCAGACAGCGGCGGCCGTCCGTAGCGGTCTGCACCCGGAAGCCGGCTTCGGTCAACATGCCCTTGATGCATTTCATGCTAATAGCATCGTCTTCGGCCACCAGGATCGTCGGCCGTTCCTTTTCATGCGCCTTTTCTTGCTTTTCAATGATTTTCGACATTCGCTTTTCTACCCGATTTCCCAGCACTGCATCTGCTCGATCATGGCATAATCGGTCATATCGCACTGTACAGGCGTGATGGTGATATACCCGGCCGTGAGCAGGGCGCCGTCGGAATCGGCTTGCCGGTAGGTCGGCTGCGTTTCCAGGCCCTGCCAGTAATAAATCCGGTCGCGCGGATCACGCCGTTTATCAAAAAATTCATCATGGGTTTCGCAGCCCTGGCGAACGATTTTCACGCCGATGGGCGTTTGCATGTGGGCATTGGGACAATTCACGTTGAGAAAAACGCCGGCCGGCAGACCATGGGCCTTTACTTGGCAGGCCAAGTGGGCCACGAACGCGGCCGCCTCGGCATAGTGTCCGCTCTGCGCGTCCCGGACCGATGCCGCAATGGCCGGCACACCATACAAGGCGGCCTCCTTGGCCGCGCCCACGGTTCCCGAATAATGCACATTGATGCCCACATTGGCCCCCGGATTGATGCCGGATATGACCAAATCAGGGGTCCCGTCAAACAATTCCAGAAGGCACAGCTTCACACAGTCGGCCGGCGTTCCACTTACGGCCCAGCCCTCATAGCCGCCATTTACCTGTGTTCGATAGGCCCGCAGCGGTTTATGCAAGGTGATGCCGTGCCCCACGGCGCTGCGTTCACGCTCCGGGGCCGCTACCATGACACGATGATCGGGCGCCAGGGCATCATACAAGGCCCATAGTCCCGGCGACTCAATTCCGTCATCGTTGGTCAACACAATGTCTAGGGGAAATGGGCTGGTTTTCCTGATGGGGTCTGTTTTCTGATCGCGCGCAGTCATCATTACCGGCTTCTATTGACTTTTGGAACTTCAGGCTCGCGCATCAATGCAGAACTTGCTTTTGCGCAGGTCCTGACCGACGCTGGTGGCCGCATTGCTGCGGGCGCCGGCGGGCAACTTCATATTGATTTTTCAATGCTTCACACTCTATATTGAAAAATTTGATTCGAGGCAAGCGGATAAAATCTGATGAACACGAATGGTCTTGGAAATGTCCATTTCCTTTGGGCTGTCTTTTTTTTGCAGCATTGGGGTTGAGGTGATGGTACGTCGGTGGCGTTGGATGGTTTGCATGGTATGCGGGTTGCTCTGCCTGGTGGTGCCCGCCCGGACCGGGCGCTGCGATGACATCGTACCGGCCCCGGTGCAATGGCAAGTCAAGGCCGATACCATCCATTACGATCAGACCAATGATGTCTACACCTGCCAAGGCCATGTTCGTATCCACCGCGAGGGGCGGACGCTGACGGCGGATCGGGTACGGGTCGATCAAAAAAGCCGTCAAGCCCTGGCGGAAGGGCAAGTACGGCTCCTGTCGGGGCAGGATGTGCTCAGCGGCCGACGGCTGGAACTGGACCTGGACACGGAAACCGGCCGGCTATACGACGGCGCCCTTTTTTTTGACGACCATCATTTTTATCTTTCCGGTCGTGAGATTCACAAAACCGGTGAAAAAACATATTTCATAGAGGAGGCATCAGCCACATCCTGCGATGGCGAGCGTCCGAACTGGGAATTGACCAGCCGGAACCTGAAGGTCACCATGGAAGGATACGGCATTGCCAAACATGCCACCTTCCGGCTTAAACACGTACCGATATTGTACAGTCCCTATTTCATCTTCCCGGCCAAAAACGGCCGGCAGACCGGCCTGCTCATGCCAGAAGCAGGGACATCGGATCGCAAGGGCGACCGTTACCTGCAACCCTTCTTTTGGGCCATTCATCGGAGCATGGATGCCACCTTTTTCACAGACTACATGTCGCTGCGCGGAACCCGGCTGGGGGCGGAATACCGGTATGTGGCCGACCTGAAATCCCGGGGCACTTTGATGGCGGACGGCTTTGAAGACAGCAAGGTGGACGACCGGCAGGGCGACAACAGCCTCAAATGGGGCTACGAAGATGCGCCCACCGACCTTGACCGCCCCAATAGGGACCGCTATTGGTTCCGCGCAAAGATGGACCAGGCGCTGCCCGGCGCTGTGACGGCCAAGCTCGATCTGGACGTGGTCAGCGACCAGGACTACCTGCTGGAATTCCAAAATGGATTCAACGGCTTCGAACGTACGCGGGAATACTATCTGGGTGTCTTCGGCCGGGATATCGACGATTACAACGATACCCTCCGCACCAACCGGCTCAACTTGAATCGTTCGTGGGCCGGTTATTCCCTCAACGTGGACGCGGCCTGGAACGACAACGTCATCCTTCGTCGTCGGGACGATCAACCCGACACCACGCTGCAGTATCTACCCCAAGTCACCTTCGACGGCACCAAAAAGCGTATCGCCGGTTCTGCGCTCTACTTCGACCTGCTCTCAGAATATGCCTATTTCCATCGGTCGGAGGGGGCCCGGGGCCATCGCGCCGATGGGTACCCACGCATCTATTGGCCCACACGGCCGTTAAATGCGTTCTCTTTCGAGCCTTCGGTCGGGTTGCGGCAGACCGTGTGGCATACCGAACACGATGCCTTTGCCGGCGAAGGACGGCGGTACGACTTCTCCCGCACCATCTATGACGCGCGGCTCAACACCAGCACCGATTTTTTCCGTGTCTTTAATCTCAACCGGGCCGGTTTCGACAGGCTCAAACATACGGTCAAGCCGCAAGCGACTTACATCTACACCCCTGAGCAGGACCAGGACGACCTGCCTTACTTTGATGCCCTTGATCGCATAGACCGGGAAAACGCCATTGTCTATTCCCTGACCAACACCCTGGTGGCCAGAAGAAAAATAGCACAAACCCAAGGCGCCCTTGCTTCCCGTTACACCTATACCCCTTTCTTGCGCTTTAAGCTGGAGCAGCGCTTCGACATCAATATCTACAACCAATCCGCGCCCGAGGGAAACGAAAATGAGCGCAAATATCAACCCTTTTCAGATGTGTTGCTGGAGCTGGACATTACCCCCGGCCGCTACCTGTTTTTAGACGGCGATGCCCGTTGGTCCGCCTACGACGGTGAGTTTTACGCCTACAACGCCAACGCCCGCCTGGGGGACAACCGGGGTGACAGCCTATCCATCAACTACCTGTTTACCCGGGAAGGCGACCTTCAGGGCGGCACCGTCCAGAATCCCACCCACAGCATCATCGTGTCCGGCGCGCTGCGGATCAGCCGCCAATGGCTTCTGCGCGGCGACTTCGAGCGCAATATCGAGGACAACCGCCACATTGAATCGACCCTGGGTATTTCCTATCAATCCCAGTGCTGGGGAATCGATGTGGACTATACCGAGCAAGAGGCGTACAACCAATCCATCCAGGTCATGATCCACTTATTGGGATTGGGCGCTTTCGGAAATTAAAGACGAACACGGAGCAAATAGTACAAAACGAGAGGAGCTTGCCGGATGATCATCGTGAGAACACCGCTGCGCATTAGTTTTGTAGGCGGCGGCTCGGATTTGAGGGCCTTTTACCACCAGAGTGACGGTCGCGTAATCTGCACGGCCATCGACAAATTTGTCTATGCCATCGTCAAAGAGCGTTTCGATGACCTGATCTACATCAACTACTCCAAAAAAGAGACCGTCGAACGCGTGGATGAGATCCAACACGATCTGGTCCGCGAAGCCATGCGCATCACCGGCGTGGACAAGGGCATCGAGATCACCACCCTGGCCGATATTCCCTCCAGCGGATCGGGCCTGGGAAGCTCCAGTTCTATTACGGTAGCCCTGTTGCACGCCCTTTACACCTTTAAAAACACACTGGTGACGGCCGAACACTTGGCGCAAGAGGCGTGCCGCATTGAAATCGACATCCTGGGCAAACCCATCGGCCGCCAGGACCAATATGCCGCCGCTTATGGTGGTCTCAACCAGTTCACCTTCCAATCGGACGATACCACCCAACGCCTGCCGGTGAAAGTATCCACAGCGGCCAGACGCCGTTTTGCCTCATCGCTGCTGCTTTACTTTACCGGCATTACGCGCAAGGCCGATGAAATTCTAAGCCGGCAGCAGTCCAACATGGACGCAGCCGAAAAGCGACGTTACATGCAGACCATGGTCGAGCTGGTGCCGCCCTTTGTCCACGCCGTGACGCTCGAAGATATGGATACCTGCGCCAAGTTGCTCGATCAGAACTGGCGGCTCAAGCAGCAACTGGCCGACGGCATCTCCAATCCGGCGATTGAAGACATGTACCGGGTCGCCAAGGCCGCCGGCGCCCAGGCCGGCAAAATCCTCGGTGCCGGCGGTGGCGGCTTTTTGCTGCTCATGGTGGCCAGGGAAAAGCAAAACCAGGTCTTTAAAGCCATGTCCGCTTACCGGGAGCTGCCCTTTATGATCGAAGAAAGCGGCAGCAAGGTTATTTTCGACGATCGGGCTTACTCCAGCAAATAATCGGCTGAAAGGAGCGCCATGAACATCCTTATCACCGGCGGCGCCGGTTTCATCGGGTCCCATACGGCCGATGCCCTTATCGCCCGGGGACACCGCGTCCGGTTGCTGGACAACCTGCAGCCTACCGTGCATCCCAAAGGAAGACCCGACTACCTGCACCCCGAGGCCGAGTTCATCCGGGGCGATGTACGCGACGCCGATACCTTTCGCCGGGCCTTGGACCAGGTGGAG
Source organism: Desulfatitalea sp. (assembly GCA_013041835.1). Taxonomy (GTDB): domain Bacteria; phylum Desulfobacterota; class Desulfobacteria; order Desulfobacterales; family Desulfosarcinaceae; genus Desulfatitalea. The sequence goes on from JABDRH010000428.1 coordinate 9,821, forward strand.
GCTGTCTATCACCTGGCGGCCTATCAGGACTACTTGCCTGATTTTTCGACATTCTTTAGTGTCAACGCCGTATCCACGGCTCTTTTGTACGAAATACTGGCCGCTGAACCGAGACGTTTCAAGGTGGGCAAGGTGATTGTGGCCGCCAGCCAGGCCGTCATGGGAGAGGGGCGCTACCGCTGCGATGCGTGCGCCCGGTCGCGCATGGCATTCACCTATCCCGACATCCGTTTGGAATCTCAATTGGCCCGTGGCCAGTGGGATCACACCTGCCCGACGTGCGGTCAAGCCCTGCAATGGCAGCCTTCGGATGAAAGCGTGGTGCATCCGTGCAACCAGTATGCGCTTTCCAAGCATTCCCAGGAGCAGATCGCCATCCAGTTGGGTCGCCGGTACGATATTCCTTCAACGGTGATGCGTTATTCCATCGTCCAGGGACCGCGCCAATCCTTCTACAACGCCTACTCGGGCGCAATGCGGATCTTTGCCCTCAGCCTGCTCTTCGACCGTGCCCCCACCATCTATGAAGACGGCCGGCAGGTGCGCGACTTCGTCAACATCCAGGATGTGGTGGCGGCCAACCTGTTGGTGCTTGAATCGGCCGCGGCCGACTATCGGGTATTCAATGTGGGCGGCGGCACGGCCTGGACCATCATGGATTTTTACGCGCATATGCAGCAAACCGTGGGCAAGCAGTTGCCGCCGAAATTGGAAGGCCTTTACCGGTATGGCGACACGCGGCACATCTTTTCGGATACCGGCCGCTTGCAAGCATTGGGATGGCGCCCCAAACACTCGGTCACGAACAGCATCCGCGACTACTGGCGCTATCTCACGACGCACCCGGAGCAACAGGATATCCTGGCGTATGCCGAGCAGCAGATGCGGCGGCTCAACGTGGTGCGCAAAAGCGGAACCGTTTCATGAAAGCCTTTTTAATGGCTGCCGGCCGGGGAACGCGCCTGCGCCCCTTGACCGATACCCGGCCCAAATGTCTGCTTCCCATTCATGGAAAACCGCTGCTGGCCATATGGCTCGATCTGTTGGCCCGTCACGGCGTGTCTGGAGTGATGATCAACACCCACCACCATGCGAATCAAGTCGAACGTTTCTTAACCGGCTATGTCCGTCATCGCGAATTGGCGATTCAAACCGTGCATGAGCCGCATCTTTTGGGCAGTGGCGGCACGCTGGCCAAAAACCGGGATTTCGTGGCGGATGACGAGGATTTTGTCATCGCCTATGCCGACAACCTGACCAACCTGAACTTGTCAGAGATGGTTGACATCCACGACAAATTCAGGTCTATGGGGGGCATTATGACCATGGGGTTGATTCGGGCGCCGGAGCCGAAGCAATGCGGCATCGTCACGCTGGCACCGGACGCACGCATCATACGATTTGTGGAAAAGCCCGATGAACCGGAAAGTGATTTGGCCAACGGCGGCATCTACATCGCCAACCGGCGCATATTTGATTACTTTTCCAACCACGGTGTCAACGAAGGACATGTCCTGGATCTCGGCCACCACATTCTGCCTCGTCTGGTGGGCCATATGTATGGG
>JABDRH010000260.1 GCA_013041835.1 Desulfatitalea sp.
CTTCAGCCCTCCGGAACAAGGGCGTTGGATCATGATACAGCCCTGGGAATACGGAAGTGTTCCCCAAAACTGGATTGCTCCTATGCGGGATCTTGTCGATGAAATTTGGGTGCCCAGTTCATTTGTCAGAGACAGTTTTGTCAAGAGCGGCATAGCGACTCAGTCGGTCCAAGTGATCCCCAATGGTGTCAACATTGATCAGTTTAGGCCGGAGGCCACGGCGTATGATTTGAAGGCCGACAGGACATTTCGTTTTCTGTTCGTCGGCGGCACTATTTGGCGGAAAGGCCCGGATGTGCTCCTGAGCGCGTATTTGAGCGCCTTTACGGCACAGGATGATGTGTGTCTGGTCATCAAGGACATGGGGGGACAGAGCATCTATAAAGGGCAGACGTTTTCGGAAAAAATCAAAAAATGTTGTGAAAACAAAAACATGCCTTCAATCGCGTATCTCGATGCGGATATCCCCCCAGAGGCAATGCCGGGTTTATACACAGCATGCCAATGTCTGGTACACCCATTTCGTGGAGAAGGATTCGGCCTGCCGATTGCTGAGGCCATGGCATGTGCGCTTCCGGTTATTGTGACCGGTTACGGTCCGGTTTTCGATTATTGCGATGACGACAATGCTTATTTTATTCAGGCGGAGGTGCGAAGATTTTCTGAGAAGAAAATTGGATCTCTCAATACGGTTGATTTCCCGTGGTACGCAGAGCCCGACCGGAACGATTTGATCCGTTTGCTGCGACATGTCTATACGCACCGCGACAAAGCGGCTCAAAAGGGCGGGGCGGGACGAATATATGTCGAAAGCCACCTGGCCTGGAAGCACGTGGCCGAAAAGGTGATTCATCGCATAAGCCGGCTAAAGGAACGTCCGATTCGCAGATTGTCCAAAAGCCCAGGCTCACCTGCGCAGCAATGTCCATCTCAGAGCCCGTCGGAACCACCGGCCTTCTCGAACGCGATCGAGGCTCAAATCGACAAGGCAAGACGGTTATGTGAAATGGACCGCTTCAATGAAGCATGGGGCCTGTTGCGCGATTTGATGGCACGCGCCGCCGATCAAAAGCAGGTGAGATTGACTTTTGCGGAACTGCTCATTCAGCGTCGAAAGTACAACGAAGCCGCTGAGATCCTGAACCGGATATCCTCCCGACAGGCGGACACCAGTGCGTTGTTGCTCCAGTCACAATGCCATTTGGCCTGCGGACAAATAATGGAAGCACGGCGATGCTTGGCACATATCCCCGATACCGACGCCGAATCGGCAGCGGTAAAGGTGATTCAAGGAAGAGTAGCGGTGGCCGAGGGCGAACCTGCCGTTGCGCAAACGCTTTTCCAACAAGCGATACGGACCGATCCCGGCCAGGGCGAGGCATATGCGGAACTTGGATCGCTCAAATGGGCCGACGGACACCATGCCGGAGCTTTTGATTTGTTTTTACAGGGATTTGGGTGTTCACCGGCTCATGGCGATATCGCCGATCGGTTACACCGGGCGGCCGTGTCCCTGGGGGAACTGACGCGCGCGGCGGAAGCTTTCCGTCAAAAGGTCGTCGTGCATCCACACAACAGACGGCTTCGGTGCCTGTATATCGATCTGCTGCTGCATCAGGAAAAATTCGAGACCGCAGACGCTGAAATCGCTTCGGCGATCCGGGTGTTGGGTCAAGACAAGATACTGTCCGATGTGGCTGTCGAGGTTAAAACCAAGATTTCCGAATCACGGAAAACAGAGACAAAACCCCAATGACGTAAAAATCCCAAGCGCTTCCGCGTTTCAAATAGATGACGCTATGTGATTGAGAATCGTGTGCTTTTGACGTTTCTTTCACGGCGGAACCTGCCCATTATCCTTTCCTTGCTGATGATCCCCATCCAATAAATCATATATTTCAAATAGTTAAAATATAATGGCAGGCCGGTCGCGCATACCGGCAAATCTAATTTTCGGCACGCCATTTGCAAAGCCAACAATACCATGTTGTTGCGCCAATAATTGACGTCGAAAAGCAGAACGAAGCAAGGGAGTCCGCAATGCAATTTCAAGATAAGATTCAAAATGGTGTGCGTTATCTGTTGGACGGCGGCCATACAGACCTGGCCAGGTGGCTGCTGGAAAAAATGCTGGGTGATTTTCCGGATTTGGCCGAAGCCCATTTTGAATTGGCCCAACTGGCGCATGCGGATGGCGATGATGCCTATGCTGAGCGTCACTTCCGGCAGGCGACGGAACTGGCCCGGCACGATGCAAAGATTCAGAAGGGCTTGGGCGATTTCTTATATGTGGTGCATCAACAGCCGCAGGCGGCGCTTGAGCAGTATAAAACAGCACTGGCATTGCAACCCGACAATATAGAGACACTATTGACCATGGCGCATTTGCATGTCTCCTTGCATCACTTCGACGATGCCGCCGATTACTACAGAAAAGTGTTGGCGCAGGATCCCGGCCATGCCGAAGCACGGCAGATATTAGACAAACTTACGACACGAAAAACATCACCATGTCCGGACGATTGTTCGAGTGACCAGTGTTACGCCGCTGCCGGCCAACTGCTTGGCAATGGGCGGCACGAGGAGGCCATGGACGCCTTAAACCAGACGCTGGCCATTGATCCCGGACACGCCATGGCCCACAATGATCTGGGCGTACTTTGCTTTGAAAAGGGCGACATGGAAAACGCCAACAAGCACTACGAACGTGCGGCCGAACTGGCCCCGGACAATATCACCATACAAAAGAATTTAGGCGATTTTTACTACTTTCAGCGCGGTGATGTCCAAAGCGCCTTGAAAAAATATGTGCAGGTATTGACCCATGCGCCCGAAGATACCGAGGTCCTGATCAATACCGGTCACATCTGTATGGCCCTGAACCAGGTCGACGATGCCCGCGTTTTTTTTCAGCGTGTGTTGGAAATCGAACCGTGGCATCAGGATGCCGATGCGTTATTGCAGCAGTTAGACCCGCCCGCAGCGGTAACGCAGACTTCTTCGGAACCAAGCGTTGATCTTTACGCCGCAGCCGTGGAAAAATCGGGGCTGGGCGATGCACCGGGCGCCATCGGCGATTTGGCGCTACTGGTCTCCCAGGACCCGTCTCACGCCCTGGCATTCAACGATCTGGGCGTGCTGCATTACGAGCAGGGCAACAAGGACGAGGCTCTGCGTTGCTACGAGCAAGCCGCACGGCTGCAGCCGGAAAACACCATTTTTTTGAAGAACCTGGCCGATTTTTATTTCGTGGAGCAGGGCAGGGTGGAGGATGCGCTCAAAGCCTATATCCGCATCTTGGAAATGGACCGTGAGGATGTGGACTGTCTCATGGCGGCGGGCACCATATGCCTGGCGGTCAACCAACCGGCGGACGCGCGCACTTTTTTTGAGCGTGTGTTACAGATTGAACCCTGGCACACCCAGGCCGGTGAGCAATTGCATCAATTGGACGGTGGTGGTCTGCCGTCTGCTGCACCGGAAGCCTGTGGGAGGATGGCGCCGTGATCCAACCGCCCCACGAATCCATGACGGATGCGGGCAATATGGACAAAGGGCAGGTCAACGCCGCCCTGCATGGGCTGGAGCAGGTGCTGGAACATCATCCGCTGGACGATGATTCCCTGCACCGCTACCATGCCCTGGCCGCGGATAATGGACAAACGGTGCGCGCCCGTCATTTTTTCGCCGCTCTGCTGACCAAACACCCCCGGGATACTAAAAT
>JABDRH010000429.1 GCA_013041835.1 Desulfatitalea sp.
GCGTGGGCGTGGCCACAGCCCTGGCCTGGACCGATTCGGGCGGAGAGATCATCTTCATCGAAGCCACCAAAATGCGAGGCAACAACCAATTGATACTGACCGGTTCGCTGGGGTCGGTCATGAAAGAGTCGGCCCAGGCGGCCCTGAGCTATATCCGCAGCAACTGCCGGCAATACGGTATCGCCGACGAATTCTTTGAACAGCACGATATCCACATCCATGTACCGGCTGGGGCGATTCCCAAAGACGGCACTTCAGCCGGAATGCCTATTGCCGTGGCCCTGATTTCGCTGGTCACCAACCGCTGTTGCCGCCGCGAGGCCGCAATGACAGGCGAGCTAACCTTGACCGGCCGCATCCTGCCCGTGGGCGGCATCAAGGAAAAGCTATTGGCCGCTCACCGCGCCGGTGTGCGCACCGTGGTTTTGCCGGGCAAAAACAGCGTCAACCTGCGCGATATCCCCCAGGACGTCCACCAAGCCTTAAAAATCATAACCATCGATGAGCTTGATGCGGCCATGGATTTTGTCCTGCATTCGCCCGGCCAATCTGCCTAAAAATCTAAATTCAAGTTCCAACGCCCCAAGGACGATAAACTTTCAAACCCTGTGGTTTCAGGGACGCCTTGCCGGCCGTATGGCGTGTTCCCGATCGCTCTGCCGCAAGGCCGGGGATGACAAAACCACCGCAAAGGGAGTTTGAAACATGGAAAACGACATCGAGAAAGTGCTTTATGTGGATGATGAGGTGGCCAATCTCAAAGCCCTGAAGCGGTTGTTCCGCGACGAGCCCTTTGGGCTCGTCACCTATGATTCTCCCATTCAGGCCCTGAAGGATATCAAAACGCTGAAACCAAAGGTGGTGATCTCCGATCACTGCATGCCGGAGATGGCCGGCACTGAATTTCTCGAAAAAGTGAAACAACGCTTGCCGGACTCCACACGCATCATCCTCACCGGACAGGCCGACCTGGAAGCGGCCGTGGAGGCCATCAACAAAGGCAGTGTGTATCGTTTCATCCAAAAGCCGTGGGACAATGACGATTTGAAAGCGCAGATCCGATCCGCCCTGGCCCACCAGGAAACCATCGGATGTCTGCGCACCATGCTGGATTCACTGGCGGATGAAATCATGGCCAATGACCGAACCCGCAGAACGATTCACAAACTGTCCATGGCCTTGAGCAGCGAGATGAAACGCCCCTTGTCCGTCATCACCGGCTACGCGCAACTGCTGCAAAACGCCCTTGCAGGGGATGCGCTCATTCACGGATATCTTTCCAACATCATCATTCAACTTGGTATTCTTGATGAACTGGCCAATAAAATCGAGTCGATCAGCCTGGCACCAGGCGTGCATGTCATGGATCGTCTCGCAGAATAAGTGAAGATCCATGCTTGCACTTCCTTTTTGATTCATGCATACTCAATCCATAGTGAGCCATGATGCAGCACTTTTCTACGCATCTTTGCCTGAAACCCAATTTGCTTTTTCGATGCACAGCGCCAATCCGGATTGAGCCTTATCTCTTTCAACTTCTGTAAGCGGACCTGGCTTCTACATCTCAGTTGCTATTGAAATCCATTCTCATCGCCGGCCATGGGATAGCGTACTGTCAAGTGTGCCGTGGTTCCGGGATACCGAACATCTTCCGTTTTTCATAAGCCCGGTCGAGGATAACCCGCGGCCAATCCATACCAACAGCAAGGGATAAGGAGGGCGACGATGCAAAAGGGGTTCAAAACCACAGGCCTGGCGTTTCTTTGTTTATTTTTAATCTGCGGGACAGCGTCGGCCAAACGTGAAAAATTCGGTATGGACCAACGCCATGCCCAGGTGGCCCGTCTGAAGGTAGACACCGGCGCCAAGAAACATCGCTGGAAGATGGTGATGCCCTGGAGCAAAGGTCTTTTGTTTTACGATATGGCGGTCCACTTCTGTGATACCGTGCGATTGGCTTCGGGAGGGCGTTTGACTATCAAAGCCTTTTCGGCCGGTGAGCTGGTTCCGGCCATGGAGTGCTTCGATGCGGTGGCCAAAGGCTCTTTCGAAGCCGGCCATGACTGGCCCGGCTACTGGCAGGGCAAGGATCAGGCGTTCACCGCCTTTGCTTCCGTACCCTATGGGTTGGACGGCGAGCTTTACAACATCTGGCTCTATGAACGCGGCGGCCTGGAAATGATGCAGAACCTTTACGGGCGTTTCGGATTGTTCGTGCTGCCCGGCGGTCAGGTCGGGCAGGAAATGGGGTTGGCTTCCAACAAGCGGGCCGAGAAGATCTCCGATTTCAAGGGGCTCAAGGTTCGCACGGCGGGCTGGTACATGGATATTTTAAATCAACTCGGGGCCTCGGCCGTGGCCACGCCGGGCGGTGAAATCTATCTCTCCCTGCAAACCGGCGTGCTGGACGCCGCCGAATTCTCCTCACCGGCCGTCAATTGGCCCATGGGATTCGACGAGGTGACCCGGTTCGCCATTCAGCCGGGGGTGCACCAACCGGGCTGCCAGTTTTCCCTCTTCTTTAATAAGAAAGCCTACGACGGCCTCAGCGACGATCTGAAATGGATCATCGATACCGCCGCCAAAGAGACCCAGTTGTGGAGTTATTCCTGGATCAACAACCTGAATGCCGACGCCATCCGCCGTTTCAAGGAAAAAATTGAAATTGTGCGCATGGATGATGCGGCGATCGTCGAATTTGCAAAAATCACCCACCAATACCTCGAAAAACAAAAAGCCGCGCATCCCTTCCTCAAGCAGGTGCTCGACTCCCAGGAGGCGATGAAAAAAGATTTCGCCGACTGGCGAAAATCCCGCGCAGGGCTGACGCCGTGGCCCATGGAAGATGTCCTGAAGGGCAAACTTTACGAGTAAAAGCAGGTTTCAAATTTCGAAAGGTATGCGTCGAAGGAGGCCGCCATGCGCTTTACGAAAGCTATCGATCGATTCGTGGCCCTGCAAGCCGAAGCCGCTTCCATGCTCATGATCCTGCTGGTGATCATCATGTGCATGGAAGTATTTCTGCGCTATGTGTTGAAGTCCCCCACCATCTGGGCCTTGGAATTCACCACCTTTCTCTACGGCATGCATTTCGTGCTGGGATATGGATACACGGAACAGTTTCATGGCCATGTCCGCGTGGATATCTTCACTGCCAAGCTGCCCCAAAAGGCGCAGGACATTCTGTATATCGCCACGACCAGCCTGCTGTGCCTGCCGCTTTGCCTGATGCTGTGCATCTGGTCCTTTGACAACGCCTGGCAGTCCACGCGCACCCTGGAGCGCAGCGCCAGTGCCTGGGGCCCGCCCATCTGGCCGGTGAAGATCGTCATGGCCCTGGGGTTTACCTTTTTGGTGCTGCAGGTGTCGGCCAACCTCATCAAGAGAATCACCGCTGGGCGCACAATCCCGAACCCATAGACGAGGAGTGGCGATGAATCCGGAATTGATGACCCTTTTCATGTTTGTCACCCTGATCGCGTTCATCGTCTCCGGCATCCCCCTGGCGTATGCCCTGGCCGGCACGGCCACCATTTTCGGTCTGATCGAAAACGGTTTCAATATCGATGCCTTGATGGGGATGTACATCAACAATGCCTGGGGAACCATGAACAACATCGTCCTGGTGGCGGTGCCGCTGTTCATCCTGATGGCGCAGTTGCTTGAACGCTCCAAGATATCCGATGCGCTTTTTGAGTCCCTGTATATCATTCTGGGCGGCATCCGGGGCGGTTTGGGGATCGCCGTCGTGATTGTCTGCGTGATCCTGGCGGCCACCACCGGCATCGTGGGCGCCTCGGTGGTGGGCATGGCCCTGTTGGCCGGCCCCAAACTGCTGGAAAAAGGGTACAACAAAAGTATGTCGGCCGGATTGATCTGCGCCGGCGGCACCTTGGGCATCCTGATTCCACCCAGCATCATGCTGGTGGTGTATGGC
>JABDRH010000432.1 GCA_013041835.1 Desulfatitalea sp.
GCTGGTGACCGGCATTACCGTGGGCCCCTCGCCCTTCTGGCTTAAGGAGCGACTCAGCGCCGTCGGCCTACGGCCCATCAACAACATCGTGGATGTAACCAACTTCGTCATGTTGGAGACGGGCCAGCCGCTGCACGCCTTTGATTTCGACCGCTTGGCCGGCCGGCGCATCGTGGTGCGTACCGCCGCCGATGGCGAACTGTTTACTACCCTGGACGGCAAGGAGCGCCGCCTGGAACCGGACATGTTGATGATCTGCGACGGTGAAAAACCCGTCGCCGTGGGCGGGGTCATGGGTGGCCTCAATTCGGAGATCGAGGACGGCACCGCCTGCGTGCTCATTGAAAGCGCGTATTTCACTCCCATCAGCATCCGGCGTACGGCCAAAAGACTTGGCTTGAAGAGCGATGCGTCCCACCGTTTCGAACGCGGCGTCGATCCTCGCGGTACGCTGTACGCCCTTGACCGCGCCGCTCAACTGATCACCCAACTGGGCGGGGGAAAGTTGATCGACGGCACCATCGATGTGGCCGACGACCTGCCGGTGGCGCCGACCATTGAATTGAGCGTGGCCGCCACCAACCGTTTGTTGGGCACTGACGTCGAGCGGGACGATATTGCCCGCCTGCTCTCCGAGATCGACTTTCAGGTCTCCACCATGAATGACGATGTGTTGCAGGTAACCGTGCCTAGCTTCCGGGTGGATGTCAGCCGGCCTGAGGATCTCATGGAGGAGGTCGCCCGGCGTATCGGCTATGATCAGATCCCGGTGACCTTTCCGGTAATTCCGGCCGAAGCGCACCCGTCGGCCGAAGCGTTTCTGCAGCGCCAGGAAATCCGCGAATTGCTGGTGGGCATGGGCTTTGCCGAGGCTATCACCTACAGCTTCGTGCCCGCCGATGCGGCCCGGCGTTTGGGCTTCGGCGAACAAGATCCGCGCAGCCGTCAGTTGGCCATTCTCAATCCCCTGAGCGAGGACCAGGCGGTGATGCGCACCAGCCTGGTGCACGGCCTGCTCGATACCATGCACCACAATCTGGCGCATCAGTCCCGCAACCTCAGGCTATTTGAAATCGGCAACATTTTCATCAGCCGCGGCAGCGACCAGCAACCCGAAGAGATCGAGATGCTGGCCGGACTGTGGACCGGTGACGGCAATCATGCCCAGTGGCACACCAAGGCCCGACCGTGTGATTTCTACGACATGAAGGGCACGGTGGAGGGCCTGTTGAAAGGCCTGCGTGTGCGGGACGCGTGTATTACAGCCCAGGCCGATGAACAGTGCATCTACACCGCGCCGGGCGCCACGGCCCTTATCATGGTAGACGGCGAGCCGCTGGGTATCGTGGGCCAAATGCATCCCAAGGTGCTGGCGGCCTATGACCTGCGTCAAGCGGCCTTTGTCTTTGAACTGGATGTGGCCCGGCTGGTCGCCCGAATTCCTCAACGCTTGAAATTCCGCCCCCTGCCCAAGTATCCGGCCACCACCCGGGATACCACATTAATCGTGGCCCGTGACCTGGAGGCCGATGCCTTGGTGGATTTTGTGCGCAAGGCCGACGTGCCCCTGGTGGAGGAGGCTCATTTGTTCGACGTATTCGAAGGCGGCGCTATGGCTCCGGACCAAAAAAGCGTCTCCCTGCGCATCGTTTACCGCTCGGTCGACACTACCCTGGAAGACGCCGCGGTCAATGACCTGCACAAGCAGCTTTCCGAGCGTTTGGTGGCGCATTTTAAGGCGGATTTGCCAGCCTAGTATCCTATGCCTCAGTATGCCTCAGGTTGACTTTTTCCAGTGAACCATGCACCCTTACCATAGTACCATTGCTATGGTGGCCAAGGAGCCTGCATGAACGTGCCGCCTGACATTCCCGACAAACTCTTCTTTCGCATCGGCGAAGTGAGCCGCATTGCTCAGGTGCCGCCCAGCGTGCTGCGTTTCTGGGAGAGCGAATTTGCCCGCATCCGACCCAAACGCACCGATGCCGGTCAACGGCTTTACCGCAAGGCGGACGTGCAAACCATTCTGACCATTCGCCACCTGCTCTACGACCGCAAGTTCACCATCAAAGGAGCGCGCGAATACCTGAAACGACCGCCGGAGGCGAGCCCAAACGCACCGATCCGACCGGTGCTCGATGAAATCTATGGGGAACTTAAAGCGATCCGGGATCTGCTCGATCAGGAACACAAAAGATAGGCAATTATTTCTTTCCTATGTCTTACGATTTCAATTTCTCTGAACCCCCTTTGACACGGGCATGTTTCAGGCGCGGTCATGATGATGATGATGTTTTCGTTGGATGGGGATCTCTTTAAGCACGCCCATGGCGTTCTTGGGTGCGTTGGAAAAAATGATGGCTTACCCTTCGTCGCTGGGGCACCTTCATGGTGTCATGCCATTGATCCCCCCCCCTCGACTAGGCGAAAGCCTCCGGCATGTCAACCGGTGCATATTTTGAGTGCTGTCGAATAGGATCTGTTTTCTGCCAACAATACCCGTTGACAACGAATATCTATTGCCTTATATAGGGCTCTTGGTAAGCGGGCATAGCTCAGTTGGTAGAGTACAAGCTTCCCAAGCTTGGTGTCGCGAGTTCGAATCTCGTTGCCCGCTCCACCATTTGGTCCGGGAAGTCATCTGAACCGAACTTGGAAAAGTGGAAGTAACGGGTAGGGACGTGAACGTGCCATTCAGATGATCGGTTACGAAGAGCGGGTACTCACGTATCCACATTGACGATCTACTTTTCCAGGGGAACGGGCGCCAAGCCCGTTTTTGTTTTTCATCGGGGTTGGAAACACGAATGCAGGGTATCGAGAAAGAGAATTTTCCCCAGGTGGTGGGGATGACCGCCAACCCCATGGTGGGACGCGTGTGGCGCCTGACCGAACCGCTGTGCAAGGCTGAAGGCATGGATCTGGTGCATGTGGAGTACCGGCGCGAACCTGCCGGGCGCACCCTGCGCGTTTACCTGGATAAGCCGGGCGGAGTCACCCTTGACGATTGCGTAGCGGTGAGCCGGCAACTGGGGGATATTCTGGACGTGGGCCTGGAAACGGATGTGTCCTATCGGCTGGAGGTCTCTTCGCCCGGTGTGCAGCGCCCTCTGGGTCGGATGGATGATTTTGAACGCTTTAAAGGTCGGCGGGCAAAAATTCGCCTGGCCGAGCCGGTTGCCGGCCAGAAAAACTTCACCGGCGCGCTGGCGGGCGCGGATGGCGGAGATATTTTGCTGGCCACCGGCGCAGGCACCGTGAGTTTGAGTTTTGCCGACATCATCAAAGCGCATCTTATGGAGGATTGATAAGTGGGTTGATTCGTGGATTATGGTAAGGATTGTTTATTGATGGGCAGGTTGCACGAGATGCCAAATCCGCCCAATCGCCATATCAACCATTTCCCGGGCCAATAACCATGGAGAAAATCTATGATCATAGCCGACATCAAACGTGTGGTTGAACAGGTTAGTCGTGACAAAGGCATCGATCGCCAAATCTTGATCCAGGCCCTGGAAGAGGCCTTGAGTTCAGCGGCACGCAAGAAATATGGTGCCAAAGTCGACATCGAAGCCAGCTTTAACGACGAGACCGGTGAAATAGAGGTGTTCCAGTTCAAAGAGGTCGTCGACGCGGTGACCGAACCCGATCTGCAGATCAGCCTGGCAGAGGGGCGAATGCTTGACCCGGATTGCGAAGTGGGTGACAGCCTGGGCACCAAGATGGACGCCACCACTTTCGGCCGGATTGCGGCCCAGTCGGCCAAACAGGTCATCATCCAAAAACTCAAGGATGCCGAGCGCGACGCCGTCTACAGCAACTTTATCGACCGCAAGGGTGAAATCATCAACGGCATTGTTCAGCGCTTTGACCGTGGAGATCTCATCGTCAACTTGGGCACCACCGAAGCGGTGGTGCCGGTCCGCGAACAAGTACCCCGGGAGAGCTACCGGCGAGGTGACCGTATCCGCGCCCTGATACTTGACGTCCTGTACGAAACCCGTGGCCCCCAGGTGGTGCTGACCCGTACACACCCCGAATTTCTGGTTATGTTGTTCAAGACCGAGGTGCCTGAAATCGCTGAGGGTATCGTGGATATTAAGGGGGCGGCCCGGGAGCCGGGCAGCCGGGCCAAGTTCGCTGTTTCGTCGCAGGATTCGGACATCGATCCGGTGGGCGCCTGCGTTGGCATGAAGGGCAGCCGAGTGCAGAACGTGGTCCAGGAGCTGCGCGGCGAGAAAATCGATATCATTCCCTGGCATGTGGACGCCGCAAAGTATGTGTGCAACGCCCTGGCGCCAGCCGAGATTGCACGGGTGATCATCGACGAAGAGAACCGTGCCATGGAAGTGATCGTGCCCGATGAATTTTTATCCGTGGCCATCGGCAAGCGTGGCCAAAACGTGCGCCTAGCATCCAAGCTTACCGGCTGGCATCTGGATGTCAATAGTGAAAGCCAGTACAACCAAACCATGCAGGACGGCTACGAATCATTGGTACAGGTGGACGGCGTGGGCGCCAGCATTGCCGATGCCCTGTTCGAAAAGGGGCTCTATTCGGCCGAAGAACTGGCTTCCGCCGATGAGGAAGATCTGGTGGAGATCCGGGGCATTGGTGAAGAGCGGGCCAAGCAGTTGATCGTTAATGCACAGGCCGCGGTTGTTGAGCAAAAGCTTGCTGCTGAAGCCGCACTGGAAGTCACTGACGAGCCCGAAGCACAGGATGAGGGTACAACCGAACTTGAAGCCGGCGCCCAGGCGCCTGAGACGGTCGACAACGCTGCGCTTGCGGCGGATCAAGAATCCGCGGATGCGCAAGAGGAAGCGGTCGAGCCGGCTTCGAACGATGCGGAAAACCCTGAAGAAGCGCCGCAGGCCGAGGCGTCTGGGCCGGTTCCTCCCACAGCGGAGGGGCGTTAGAATGTGTGCACAAGGATGGACACCCGAATCTTTGTCGGAAAAACGCGTCGCCGCGTCACCGGATGGTTAAGCAAAGCATGTTAAGGGGGATGGATGGCACAACCCAAGAAGAGAGTATATGAGCTGGCGCGTGAGCTCAACATGACCAACAAGGCGTTGTTTGAAAAAATCAGCTCGCTCGATCTGGGTCTCAATTCCCACATGAGTGCTCTGGATGAAGGCACCGAAGCCACTATCCGCGGCTTCATTCTGGGCGGCCCCTCGCCCGAATTGATGGAAAAACGTGTGCGACCCACGGTCATTAGGCGGCGGCGAAAAGCTGAAAAATCCGAGGCCGAGGCACCGGAAGCGACTGAAGAACAAGCGCTGACTTCAGACATGGCGGCGGTAGAACAGGAGGCGGCCGTTGAAGAAGCGCCGGTACCTGAGGAACCCGTCGCCGAGACAGCGGCGCCTGAAAAAGCCGACGCTGTCGAGGAAATGGTGAAAAGCGAAGCCGAAACGACGGTCTCCGAAGCCAAAGCCCCGGCAACATCGGATCAACAGGAACCGAGCGAATCCGAACCTGAAACCGAAGCCAGTGAATCAACGGTGCCGGCCGAACCCCCAACCGCAGTAGCGGAAAGCGAACCGACCGAATCGGAAAAGGCCAAGGTTGCCGCCAAGCCTAAAAAGAAGAAGAAAGACGCGGCCGCCAAGATCATCAAGTTGCCAGAACGGCCCGTGGCTGAGGTTCCGGAAACCGAGATTGAAGCGCCGGCGGCCGGTCAACCTGCACCGGCACCCGAGGCGCCCAAGGCTGAGCGGCCAAAGAAGAAGGGCAAACGCCGTGAGGCGGAATCCAACGATGCGGCACCGGAGAAGCGGTTTCCCAAAAAGAAAACCTCCTTTCGCAAGAAGGAGGTGGTCGTAGGCGCCGACCTGTATGACCGCATCCGCTCACGAAAAGGGCGCAAGGGCGGTAAAGGCAAGGCACCGGCCACCCAGAAGACCCAGATCACGCAAGCCAAGGCCATCAAGCGCCGGGTTCGCGTCGACGAAACCATCGTCCTTTCCGACTTGGCCAAGCGCATGGGCATCAAGGCCGGTGATATGATCGCCAAGCTTATGGC
>JABDRH010000433.1 GCA_013041835.1 Desulfatitalea sp.
GCGTGATGTACCACCGCACCAGCATTTTCGACCTGGTGGTGCCGCGCCTGGCCGCCGGTGAATCCGTGACCCGGGATGATATCACGGCCTTTGGGCATGGCGGTTACTGCAGCGGCTGCAAGGAGTGCCGCTATCCCCTGTGCGGGTTCGGCAGCCATTGAATTGCAGCTTTATTATATTGCACCGGCGCTTTGCCAAACCCAACGAAATATTCTTACCCGAACCATAAAACTGAACATCCCTATTTAAGGAGAGAGCCATGATTAAACGAACGTTGCAAGTCAACGGCGTCATCCGGCAGATCATTGCCGATCCTGAACTGAGTCTGGCCAACGTTTTGCGCGAGCAGTTGGGACTAACGGGCACCAAGATCGGCTGCGGCCAGGCCCAGTGCGGTTGTTGTAATGTGATCATAGATGACAAACTGGTGCGCTCCTGTGTCATCAAGATGGCCAAGGTGGCCGAAGGGGCCAAGGTGGTTACGGTGGAAGGTATTGGCAGTCCTGATCACCTGCATCCCATCCAGCTGGCTTGGATCGTCCACGGCGGCGCCCAGTGTGGCTTCTGCACGCCCGGCTTCATCGTTTCGGTCAAGGCGCTGCTGAACGAAAATCCCAATCCCAGCCGCGAAGACGTGCGCGAATGGTTTCAGAGCCATCGAAACGCCTGCCGCTGTACCGGTTATAAACAGCTGGTGGACGCCACCCTGGATGCCGCCGCGGTGCTACGCGGTGAGAAAAAGGCCGAGGACCTGCTCTTCCGGATGCCCAGGGACGGCGCCATCTGGGGCGGCGACTATCCACGTCCAACGGCCGTGGCCAAGGTCACCGGCACACTGGATTATGGCGCCGACTTGGGCCTGAAAATGCCCGCCGACACCCTGTTCCTGGCCTTGGTTCAGGCCCAGGTGCCGCATGCCAACATCATGCGCATCGACACCAGCGAAGCCGAGAAGATGCCCGGCGTGGTCAAAATTGTGACGGCCAAGGATGTTCAAGGCAAAAACCGCATCACCGGATTGATCACCTTCCCCACCAACAAGGGTGACGGCTGGGACCGCCCCATCCTGTGCGACACCAAGGTGTTTCAATACGGCGACGCCATCGCCATCGTTTGCGCCGAAAACGAGTACCAGGCCCACCGTGCCGCCGAAAAGGTCAAGGTCGAACTGGAAGAGCTGCCGGCCTACATGAGCGCGCCGGCCGCGATGGCCGAGGACGCCATCGAGATCCATCCGGGCACGCCCAACGTCTACTTCGAACAGCCGGTGATCAAGGGTGATGATACCGCGCCCTTGATGGCTTCGGCGGCCTACACGGCCGAAGGCGAATACTACCTGCAGCGCCAGCCCCACCTGACCATGGAAACCGATGTGGGCTTTGCCTACTTCGACCAAGAGGAGCGGCTGACCATCCACTCCAAGAGCATCGCCATTCACCTGCACATTGCCATGATCGCTCCGGGCATCGGCATGGAGCCCGAGAAACTGCGCCTGGTGCAAAATCCAACCGGCGGCACCTTCGGCTACAAGTTCAGCCCCACCATGGAAGCCCTGGTGGGCGTGGCCTGCATGGCCACCCAGCGGCCGGTCTACCTTCGTTATGACTACCACCAGCACATCACCTATACCGGCAAGCGTTCGCCCTTCTGGCTGAAGGTAAAGTTGGGCGCCGACAAGGACGGTAAGCTGATCGCCATGGAGAGCGACTGGAGTGTGGATCACGGCTCCTATTCCGAGTTCGGCGACCTGCTCACCCTGCGTGGCGCCCAGTTTATCGGGGCCGGTTACGGCATACCCAACATCCGTGGCTTGGGACGCACCGTGGCCACCAACCACGCCTGGGGCTCGGCCTTCCGGGCCTACGGTTCGCCCCAGAGTTTCTTCGCCAGCGAAAGCCTGATCGACGAGCTGGCCGAGAAGATGGGCTTAGACCCCCTGGAGCTGCGTGCCCGCAACATCTACCGTCGCGGCGACACCACCCCCACCGGCCAGGAGCCGGAAGTGTTCCCTTTGCCCGAGATGGTCGAAAAATTACGCCCCCTGTACAAAGCGGCCTTGGGCAAGGCAAAGGCCAACGCCACGGTCGAGGTCAAGCGTGGCGTGGGCATTTCCCTGGGCATCTACGGCTGCGGCCTGGACGGTCCGGACGGCTCCGCCATCCGCGTGGCGCTCAACCCCGATGACACGGTCACCATCTTCAATAGCTGGGAAGACCACGGCCAGGGTGCCGACATGGGCACCCTGGCCACGGCCCACAAGGCCCTTACACCCATCGGCATCACCCCCGACCGAATCCGTCTGGAGATGAACGATACGGCTGTTACCCCGAACAGCGGGCCTTCCGGCGGCAGCCGCCAGCAGGTCATAACGGGCAACGCCATCAAGAACGGCTGTGAGCTGCTGGTGGCCGCCATGCGCAAGGCCGACGGCACCTACCGCACCTGCGAGGAGATGAAAGCCGAAAAGATCGCGACCCACTACAC
>JABDRH010000445.1 GCA_013041835.1 Desulfatitalea sp.
ACTTGGAAGACAAAATCTACCAGGCCCCCCAAGTAGACGCGTTGCAGGGCCTTGCGCGCCGCTTGTTGCGCCGCCTGCCGGGACAGGCCCTGATGACGGGGACCGAAGGCGGCATCGGCGAGCAGGGTATGGCCGAAGAGTTGATCGTCGGGGTCCTGAAACAGCAAGCCGATGTGCAGCCGGCTCCGGGCCAGGTGGTCTCCGGCCAAGGGCTCACTCTGGAAATGCACCTGGCCGTTCGTGGGCGTCAGCAAGCCGCACAACTGCTTGATCAAAGTGGTCTTGCCGGATCCGTTTTGCCCCACCAGAGCGATGCGGTCGCCCGCGCCGATTGCAAGGTCGACGTTGCTCAAGGCGCGGGTGCCGTCGGCATAGCGATAGTCGAGCCCCTGAATGCGGAACAGGGGCCGGGCCACGGTGCGCTTGACGGAGGTAGGCCATGGCTCATGCATGGGGATTATCCTTGCCACGCCAGGCGGTCGAGAAAGATCAGCGCAATGCCCAATACCAGCCACCCACCGGCCAAGATTACATCCCGGCGCTTGAGCCGCAGCTCAACGGGTTCGGGGAAGCGGCCCCGGTAGCCTCTGGCGCGCATGGCGTCGAAGACCCGTTCGGTACGTTCGAAGCTGCGTACGAAGAGCATGCCTAAAAAGTTGGCCACGGCCTTCAGGGTGGCCAGGTCGGTGCGCTTGCGAAACCCACGTACCTGCATGCCGGCGGCCATGCGTCGCGCTTCGTGACGGAACACGTGCAGGTAGCGGTAGCTGAGCAGCAGCATCTGTCCGATCATTTCCGGTACGCCTAATTTGGCAAGGCCGTGGAGCGTTACCGGCAAAGGCGCCGTGGCCAGCAGCGGCTCCATGAGCAGGGTGATCGCCACGGCCTTGATTGTAATGGTGACCGCCAGCACAAGGCCCCGCAAATTAAAGCCAAGCCAGTCGAGCCGGCCGAAAACGATTACCGTATCCCCGACGCGGACCGGCGCGGTAAACGGCATGATGACCAGGAACATGCTCACGAAGCCGGCAATGGCCAGCAGCCGTAAGAGTACCCGTGTCGGCGAGGCGCGGGCCGCGACCAGGGCCAGGCATGAGAGTCCCAGCGCCGCCAGGGCCATCGTCACCTGGGTCAGGGCGGTGATCATGAAGCTGTAGACAAGAATGGTGATAAGCTTACAGCGCACATCCCAGCGATGGAACAGGGTGCTGCCGGCGGCTGTGTCCACGGGCGGCACCGACCAATCCGGCGCCTCGCCGGGGGTACTGCGGGTATGGGCAAAACGGCTCAGCCGTTTAATGGCCGCGACCAGAACAATCATAGGCACGATGACCAGCGCCGGCAGATACCACAGCGGCAACCCGATGATGTCCGCGTCAACCATGGGGTGCTCCGGCCCGACGGGTAAAGGCCGGCTTCAGCAGTTCGGGCTTCACCCTGGCCAGAAAACCCACGGTGAAGGCCCCCACCGCCCCTTCGATGAGGATCACGGGAACATGCGCCGCCAAAGCGATCTTGGCTACGCCGAAAAAATCTTCCCCGCCGGTGGCCAGCAACGCGGCCAAGGCAATGGCGGACAAGGTGCTGCCGGCAGCGCCGGCCACGCCGCCCAGGACTGCCTGACGGGTGGGCGCCGCGCCTTTGAAGGTCTGAAACAGCCATCCGCAGGCCAGGGCCGGCAGCCCCATCATGAGGGCATTTGCGCCCAGGGCGGTCAACCCGCCGAACTGAAACAGCAGGCTTTGCAGGATCAGGCCCAAGCCGATGGCCAGAAAAGCGCTGGCGCCCAACAGGGCGCCGGTGAGGCCGGCAAGGAGCAGATGGACACTGGTGGGGCCAAAGGGCACATGCACCAGGGAAGCCACAAAAAAGGCGGCCGTCATCACGGCCAACTTGGGCAACGCCTCGGCCTCGGTGCGGCGGACACTCCAGGCCGCCAGGGCCGAAGAGGCCGCATACCCACCGATGGTGACCGAAATGGGCAGAACACCGTCGGAAATGTGCATCAGTGCTCCTTGCGTCGGGAAGCGACGAAGGCCGCCACGCCAAACAACCCGAAAATGTAACCAATGCCGCCGACAATGTCCTTGGCCGCCGGTCTGTCCAGATCGGCGCGCAAGGCGGCGATCTCCCGTTGAATGCGCCGCAGATCCCCGGAGATCTGGACGTTCCGCTCCTTGAGCAGGGCCACGGCCTCCCGGCAACCTTGTTCGGCAGCCGGTTCTGCTGCGCCGCTCACCGTTGCCCCTAGCAGGCAGCACCCCAGCACGGCCGCCGCCAATCCTTTGCCCATTGATTTCATTTGCCGGCCGCCACCTCGGTTTCTTTAAGCGTGAAACTGGTTTTATGCCCCATGGAGGCCTCCAGAACAATGGTTATTTCGTCTACCTTGGGAATGGCGAAGCTGAAAAGCCCTTCCGGATCGGTTTTACCCTCCAGCAAAAGCTGCTTGCTGCTGTCGTACACCAGCACCCGGCCGCCGGTCACCGGCCGGCCGTCGGGAAAATAGCTTTCGGTAAAAATCCTGCCCCCTTCCACATAGGCGAACAGATTCACCTTGTGGGCCCCCGCAACACCACCCCATAGCAACACCAGGGCAATGAACCATACAGCATATGTCAACTTTTTCATTTGTACACCCTTATTTCATATCCCTTGTTCGTACCCAATACACCGCCCCGATTTCAATCCCTTTCGCTTCACCGTCATGTTGGATTTTCCAGTCGGCTTCATTCAAGGCGGCAAAGCCCCACCAGCCGGCGCGGGGCATGGCATAGCTGAAAACCCCTTGGCTGTCGGCCCTGATGACCTGGGTGACATAGGGGTCGGCCGGCGCCTTGACAATGGCCGGGTTTCCCGGTGAGGCGTTGAGGTACTCCACTTCCACTTCGGCGTGGGGGACTGGTTTGCCCTTCAGCAGTACCTGCCCGGTGAACAGGTTGCCGGTCCACAGCCCATAGGGCCGGGTCATGGGCACGATCTCCGTTTCCAGGCCCAGGGGGTGATCCCATCCTTGCTCCAGACCGAGGGCATGGACGCATACTTTGGTGTAGTGGATGATAAAGACATTCTCGGCCGGTTCCCAGTAGGGGGCCGGCTCCACGAAGAAGGTGTAATCGCCCGGCCGCTGGATTGCGTATGACGCGGTCCAGAAGGTGAAATCTTGCTTCTGATCGGCGGCTTTGCCCTGATCGGCCGTAAGGGTTGCGAGCAAATCCCGCTGCCGCCGGCCATGGACTACGCCGAAACGCTTGGGCTTGGCCATTTGCATGTAATGCATCTCAAAGGGGTGGATGAACTTGATTTCAAGGGTCAGGGTTTTGTCATCCGATCGGCCGACGATGTCGTCGGAAGGGATGATGACGCCGAAGTGGGCCGCAGCAGGCAAGGCCGGCAGGGCAATCAGAGCGGTGATCAGCATCAGGCATACGGTTCTGTGGATTTGCATATAGCGTCCTCCTGGTTTCCGGCAGCGCCGGACGGGTTAAGGCGATTTCTGTCAATGAATATAGCATCCTGCTTGTCTTTTTTCCCGTCTTCTGCGTTGTGTCAAAGGCCGAATACAGACAGTATTATGGGTCCTTTGACACACCTTGAAGACGGAAAAAAACACGGCGCGATAGGATATATTCTTTTCCGCCAATCGCCTGAAGTTGAATTATCAAAAGGTGACTGCCAACTGGGCGGTAACGGCGTCAATCTCCTGGGCATCGTCTTCGAACTCAGCGTGCAAGTACTCCAGGGAAAGGTTGGTGTTCGCCACAAAACCCCAATCGAGTACCACCGCGTATTCGGTTTCGGGCAGAAATGCCGAACCGCCGTCCTCCGAGCCGCCGTAGCGGATGGCCAATTGCAAGCCGTCGATCAGCAGCGCCCCCAGTTCTATGTTCCAGGCCGATGGCTGTCGCTTTTGGGTTTCATTTTCATCGTAAAGCGCTCCGGCCTCGAAGTCATCCAAGGCGGCCGCATACTCACCGATGAATTTGAAACGATCAAAAAACTCATAGGAAACAAAAGCGGCCCAGCCGCCCACCAGATCCTGGATCGGTCCGGATGAACCATCGCCACTTGTGTCCGTCACTGCCTCGGACAAGTTGTCGGAAGCACCCAGATTGGAGCTGTATGAAACGCCCAGCAACAAGCTGTCCATGGGCCGCAAGACAGCCGCCGCCACGAAGCTGTCGATGGCATCGTCGTCACCGGCCTTGCCGATACGGCCATTGAAGGCGCCCACCGACAGGTCCAGCCGTTCGCCTGCAAAACGGTAGCCGGCGACCACGGCGCCCTCATTGGTTTCACCCAATACCAGGGTGGCCGGGTCAGTTACAAAGTGACTGTCAAAGTTGCCGAAGGGGATGTACTGCCGCCCGGCAATCAGATAGACGGGTAGGTCGTTCGGGCCGGTTAGGGTGATGAAACCCTCGTCCACGAACACCTCATCCGCCTCGTATTTAAGCATCACATGGCCATCCACATGGGCGATGATACGGGCGTCGACCACCAACTCGATGGTGGACAGGTCCACATCGCCCATCGTCTCATCGGGTTGCGTCGGATCGTTGGCGTTGATTTCGGCCTGGCTCGCCGCCACCTCGATCAAACCGCTCGCCTGGATGCGGTCATACCA
>JABDRH010000451.1 GCA_013041835.1 Desulfatitalea sp.
GCATGTGTCCGCCGTAACAATAGCCGTGGACCTGGCAGATGGTCGCTTTTAAACACTCCATGACGGTACGCTCGAAGGCGCCGAAGATGATGTTTCGATCCGGCAGCATGCGTTGACGCTGAGAGGGCCGTTTACGCTCTTCAGCCGTACGTCCGGATTTGTAGCCGATATAATGCCCCAGCTCGTCGGCCCCCGCGCCGGTGCCAAAGCACGGCCCGTTTCCCTTGAAGATGATGACCTTGACCGCGTTATCGGTTTCTGCTTCCTTGACCAGGTCTCCGACCCTTTCCAAGGCCGCCACGGGCATGCCGTTCAATTTTTTCGGTAGATTGAAAATGATCCGGGCGACATTTTTCTCAGGATCGGTCTCGTACAGCACAGCCTTTTCAATTAGTTCCGGATCGGTCAGCATCTTGTCCGCATTCCATTGGCTGCTGAGTAGATCCGCTTCTCTTTTTTTCATTATCTATATCTCCTGTATCAACGATCTGCCGTGAGCCGGCCGGCTGATAAAGCATCATGGCGAACCCGATGCTCTATCATTGGGATTATTTAAGGCCGAGTTGGGCCGCGGCCACATTTCTCATGATTTGCGACGAGCCGCCGCCCACGGTGACAATTCGGGTTTCCCGGTAATACCACTGCGCCAGCGAATCCATGCGATACCCAATTCCGCCCGCGACTTCGGCGCAAAAATCTCCGAGCCGTTTGGCCAGTTCACTGCCATACACCTTGCATTGACACACCGCTTCGATGGAGAGTTTTTCACGGTCGGCCAAACGCAAGGCCTGGTAGGTGAGAAGTTTGGCCGCCTGAAGCTCCGTGGCAAACTCCGCCAGACGACTCATGACCGCGCCCCGCTTGCCGGAATCACCATTTCGGCCATAACGCTCATTGGCGATCGTTACGGTATGATTGAATATCCTTTCGGAAAACCCAAGGTACCCGGCCGAGACGATGGCCCGTTCCACGTTGAATCCTTTGGTCATGGCCGACCAGCCCTTGTTCACTTCACCGAGGACATTTTCGTTGGGTACCCACACGTCGTCGAAGAAGACTTCATATAGGCCGCCGATGTTCCTGCCCATGGCTTCCAGGCGTGTGAATTTAAGGCCCGGACGGGTGGACGGAACGAGAAAAAGCGTCAGCCCTTTGTGGGCCTTTACCGAAAAATCCGTTCGCGCAGCCACCATGATGATGTTTCGTTCACCCACCGCGCCGGAACTGTAAAGCTTCTGTCCGTTGATGACCCATCCGTCATCTTTCGGAGTGGCGGCGGTCTGCAGGGAAGCGATGTTGGAACCCGCGTTGGGCTCTGTTACCGATATGGACATGGTCCTTTCGCCACGGCAGATCTTTGGCAGCAAATCCATCTTTTGTGCGTGGGAACCGTTTTTCAGCACATTCAGCCCGTTGAGCATGGTGATCTGCAGGCGGCCCGGATACGGGTATCCGCCCATGGCCAACCGTTCGATCAACAGTCCGACGGATAGGTAGCCCCTGCCGGAACCGCCGTATTCTTCAGGAAACGGCAAGCCATACCAACTCTTGGCCGCTAATTTTTGCTCGATGGCTTCCGGATCCGCGCCCCTTTTTTCCAAATCGTTGATGTCAATCGCCTTGCAGTGGGCACTGCAAAATTCCGCAATTTCATTGATAAAGCTTTTCTGATCGATGGTCAGCCCGAAGTCCATGCCGTTTCCTTTTATAAACACGCAGCTTACGATGGGTTGAGATTGAAAACCTTTAGCGCGGTACCCCGCAGGAGACTTTTTTTTGCTTCCTCTTTGAGTCGGATCTGATCCAACTGCTGCAGGGCTTCGTCATAGCTAAGCCCCGGGTAATCGCTGCCGAACATCACCTTGCCGATGCCTCTGCGCGTATTCAGGAATGATACCAAGGAGCGGTCCCAGTATTTTGGCAGATGCATGCTCGTGCCGATATAGATATGTCGATGCTTCCATGACATGGCGATGAGTTCTTCCACCCAGGGCCAACCCGTGTGGGCGCCGACGATCCGCAGCCGCGGAAAATACAGGGCGATGTCATCCAGGCGCACCGGGCGGGCCAGATCACTCGGCATGGCCTCGGCCGAGTGGCCCACCTGCATGACAACGGGAATATCGAGTTCGTGACATTTTGCATAATAGGGCCAGTAGTCACGATGATTGATCGCCCTGGAAAAACCATAGGTGTGCAGGTGGGCGCCAATGAATCCGTATTCTTTCACGGCTGCCTCCAACTCCCGGACCCCTTCCATTTTTTTGTAGGGGTTGATACCGTACAAGCCCTTGAGCCGGCTGGGGCACTGCCTGACAATGGCGGCGATCTCCTCGACGCTGAAATCCGTAATCATCACCTTGCGTTGATATGACCGCATCTGAAGGTTGGGCACCATTGCCATTTCCACGTTGGCTTCGTCCATCATCCGCACGAATTGTTCGACACTTTTACTTTGCCACTTGTCTTCCATGCCCCACCATTTGATCACATGGCCGACCTCCTCATCCTCAAGAAATTTACACAGGGTTTCTGGGGTAAACGGATTGCACCAATAGTCTATGGCTTTTATAGTCCGTCCAGGAATGGATTTGTCTTTCATTGCGACTTCAACTGTCACGTTTGCCCCTTTCAGATAATTTGTTCACCATGTGTTATATGCAGGTAAAAACAATTGAACCCTCTGGCTTGCCTTCACCCTAAACCATTGAAACCATGTTGAACTGCCGCGCCACGGCCATTTTTTGGGCATAGCCTTCCTCCGGGAAAAAACAGGTCATGCGGGCATCCCGGGCATATCGTTCCATGTGGCTTTCCTTCATATAACCATATCCCCCCATTACCTGGATGGAGGTGTTGACGGCATTGGCATACGCCGTAGATGCGAAGATATTGGCCAAATTGGCCTCTCGGGTCAGCTCGGCGGCGTTGCCGTCCCGTTGGTCCAAATGCCAAGCCAGCCAATGCCCGTAGAGTATGGTGCTGTCCAGGTCGATCTTCATATCGACCAGCATGTGGGCGATGGCCTGAAATTTGCCGATGGGTTGGCCGAACTGCTCCCGCTGTTTTGCGTACTGGATCGTCTTTTCGACCACGGTCTTCATGTTCCCGGCAATGCTCATCACATTGAAGAACTTGAGCGAATTCAGAATGCAGGGCAAAAGTGCTTCATGGGGAGTAAATAGATCGTCCTGCATGCACGAAACCACTTGTTCCGGTACGAACCGCTGACCCGGCAGATTTCTGCCGATCATCTTCACGGGCTGCGTTTCTTTGAGCACCTTCAGCGGAACAATGGCCAGGGTCGTCCGGCCGTTCAGATCCACCGGCAAAAAGAGCAGGCCGGTCCGATCCGGTTTGTTCTCACAATAGGTCGGGCGGATAAAGATCTGTATCTCATTTTCGTTGCGGGACGCTATCGTTGAAAGGCTCTCCGTTTTCATGGTGAAGGGTTCGGCGTATCCGAAGCATACGCTGGATTTACCGGCAGCAAGG
>JABDRH010000454.1 GCA_013041835.1 Desulfatitalea sp.
GGGCCGGGCCTTGGACCGGTTCGCCGTGACCATTGAAAACGGCATCGTCAAAGTGAATACCGGAAAGCTGCTGAAGCGAATGCGGTTTGAGGCTTCCCAGATCGTTCGGCCCTAAGGGCTCGCGCAAAAACAACTTCAGCATTTAGGCGCCCGGATTTGGGTCAAGTAGGTTTGATCTAAGGACTCAAAACTGGAGGAATAGCAAGCTATTTTGAGGATTTTGGAGCCGCAGATCGGACCCAGATGACCTGAAGCCGGGATGGATAATTGCTGACGTTATTGTTTCGCGAGCCCTAAAGTTCGTGCCTATCCACAAATGGTCGCTTGCGGTCCGGATCAAGGCCGCAGCGATGTTGAAGCCGCATCCCTGACGGGTGTTACATGCAATCAGATATGACCAAACGCTGGGAGATCGCAGGCATCATTGCCACGCTGTTGATCGTCCTATCCATTCCGCTTTACCTGCTGAGAACCAATCTTGCCGCCCGCCAGGCAACCGGGTTTGAGATGGACCGGGACGCTTCCCATTTCGTGGGACGTGAAAAATGCATCTCCTGCCACAAGGCCGAGTACGACAAATGGAAAGGCTCCCACCATGATCTGGCAATGGATACGGCCACCCCCGAGACTGTTTTGGGAAACTTCAACAACGTTGTCTTCGAGCATAGGGGCATCCGTTCTCGTTTTTATCGAAAAGATGAACGGTTTTTCGTGTACACCGAGGGACCTGACGGCCGGATGGGTCACTTTGAGATTCAATACACCTTTGGCGCCTATCCCCTTCAGCAGTACTTGGTACCCTTCCCGGGAGGGCGCCTGCAATGCCTGTCCATTGCCTGGGATGTCAAAAAGAAAAAATGGTACCATCTCTATCCGGACCGACATATCCCACCGGGTGACTGGCTTCACTGGACCCGGGGGGGGCAGAATTGGAACGGCATGTGCGCCGAATGCCACTCCACAGGCCTTGAAAAGCGATATGATCCTGAAGCGGATACCTTCGACACCACCTGGTCTGAAATCGATGTCAGTTGCGAGGCCTGCCATGGACCGGCCTCAATGCATGTGGCGTGGGCCAAGATGCCGGACATGGCCCGGCCTGACGTCGATAACTACGCGCTGACGGTCAAGACCGCCGGCATTGGCGCCCGGAAGCTTGTTGAGCTTTGCGCTCCCTGCCATTCCCGGCGGGCTTCATTGAGCGACTACACCCATACGGAAGATGATCTTCTGGATTCGATGCTGCCAAGCCTGCTGACCCCGGAGCTGTATTTTGCAGACGGGCAGATCCTTGACGAGGTCTATGTCTACGGCTCTTTTACCCAGAGCAAAATGTATCACCGAGACGTGCGCTGCAGCGACTGCCACGACGTTCACAGCGCCAAGATCGTTCTTGAGGGAAACGCACTGTGTCTTCAATGCCATCGGGCAGGTGAGTACGACACCAGGGCGCATCACTTCCACAAACACAGCGGAGAAAAGGGCGAGCCCATTAGATCTGAAGACGGCGAGATCCTGTTTGAGGTGGGCACGGGCGCTCAATGTGTGACGTGTCACATGCCGGGTAGACTGTACATGGGGATCGATTATCGGCCGGATCACAGTTTGCGGATTCCACGGCCGGATTTAAGTCAACAAATCCATGCGCCCAACGCCTGCAACCGCTGTCATGAAGACAAAACCCCTGCCTGGGCGGACGAGGCCATCACGAAATGGTATGGGCCCGGCCGGCGACAGCACTATGGCCGCATCCTTCAGGCTGGCAGAGCTTTCAGCACGGATGCCCGGCAAGGGTTGATTCAACTGGCCGCGGATCACCTCTACCCGGTGATCGTGCGTGCGACCGCTTTGGATCTTTTGAAAGCCTATCCCGGAAAAGACACACGCCGTGTCATGACACTGGCGCTATCGGATGATGAGGCCCTTATTCGCAGAACCGCCCTTACAAACATCTCTCTATCCGATGTGAAAGCGATGGCGGAACAGATTGCCCCCCTTTTGTACGACCCGGTTAAAGCCGTAAGACACGAGGCGGCGCGCAGGCTGGCGGAAAACCCATCTGAACAGTTAAACACGGCACAGGTGAAAGTGTTCAACGCGGCACTCGAGGCGTACGAGGCCTCCATGCGCTATTCAGGTGATTTCGCATTCGGACGTCACAACCTGGGCAATCTATATGTCGCGCAAAACCGCATGGACAAGGCGATTGCCAGCTATCAGATGGCCATTGACATTGACGGCCTTTTCTATCCCGCCAAAGTTAACCTGGCCATGCTGTATAACCAGCAGGGCAAAAACGATGAGGCGGAGCGGTTGTTGCGCGAGGTGGTTGATGCATATCCAGACATGCACGACGTCGCCTATTCGCTAGGGCTGCTCTTGGCGGAGCGAGCGCACTACGAAGCGGCAGCCCAATATCTTGGTCAGGCGGCCGCAGCTATGCCGCAGCGTGCCAGGATTCACTACAACCTGGGGCTTCTTTTCCAGATTCTGAAGAAGAATGCCTCAGCGGAAGCGGCCCTGTTGAAGGCGGTTGAACTGGAGCCGGAAAACCTGGATTTTCTATACGCCGCTGCCGATCACTATATAAAGCGAGGAATGATTGCAAGAGCGCGGCAGATGGCCGAGCTGATGATCACCCGGCATCCGGAAAATGAGATGGGTCACCGGTTGAAAAGATCACTCAAAGACTTACGTTAGCATTTGGGCCAAGGCATGATACAAGGAGGCGAGATGATTTTTACTTTTAGAACAATAGATAAAGGAGATGAAATGATGTTCACTTCAAAGAGAAGACTGGCAATTGTATGTGCCATGATTACCATTTGTTTCTGGATGCCTTCCGTGGCCGGATCGGAAGGTGGCGCCATACGCAAGGCGGACCGCGCGGAAACCTGGGAATTTTTTCTTCCCCTGACCTATGCCGTGGATGCGACCATCAAGGGGAAAGGCGGATCCAGCGCGGATCTGAACGCTGACTTTGGTTTTGGTTTCGGTGTGGGCTACAACTTCAACGACCACATCCAACTCAGCGGGCTCTTTCAGTGGAACTCCCGCAGCTACGACGCCACCGTGGTCGGCGATGACGGTTCGACATCCCGGTACGGCAACACTATGGAAATTTCCACCATGGCGTTGAACGGCACCTATTACTTTCTCGACGGCAACCTGACACCGTTTCTCTCAGGAATGCTCGGTTATACCTGGGTGGACACCAACATCCAGAACGGCCCACCGACGGGCTATTGTTGGTATGACCCGTGGTGGGGCTACATCTGCAGCTATTACGTGCCCACGAAGATCGAAAGCTCAATGGCATATGGCGCCGGGCTGGGCGCAAGGTACGATTTCAATGATAGTTTCAGCATGCAATGCAGCTACAACAAAAGCTGGATGGACTTCGGCAATGTTTCCGGGACACCGGATTTTGACATTTGGCGACTCGATTTCATTTTTCGGATGTTTTAAAAGCATCTATCCATTCTTATACCGAAGCACAGGACGATTGCAGCCATGACACCGGAAAGGAAAGAAAATGAAAGCAAGCGCCATTGTGATTCTTTTATTCGCACTTTTTTCTTTTTCCCTTGCTTGCGCACAGGATTCCACCAGTGCGCCGAAAACCGGGACCACCCGGTCGGAAAGCCTTCAAGACCGGTGGTACTACGGCGGAAACATCGGGTTTAACCTGTTGAACGACTATACCTACCTGGGCATCTTTCCGCTGATCGGCTACAAGGTAACCCCTCAATTTTCGGTAGGCGGCAAAGCAGGCTATGCCTACATCAGTGACGATCGATACAAACTGCCTTCGTCGGTGAACACCAGCAATTATGGCGGCAGCGCCTTCAGCCGGTACCGGATTGTGCCACAGCTATACGTCCATGGTGAATTTGCCTACTGGAGCTATGAAAATGTCAAATCGTACAATTTGGGCAACGGCACCTACACCACCGAAAGGGACTGGGTGCCCTTTCTGTGGTTGGGCGGCGGCCATTTGCGCCGGCTACAC
>JABDRH010000263.1 GCA_013041835.1 Desulfatitalea sp.
GCGCAATGATGAAGCGTCGGCGCAAAAGGGGGGCATCGATGCGCCCCCCCCTTCATCCATGGCGCCGGCGGTCGAGCCATTGCCCGATGTAAACGAGATGTGGGGGCGGATGGTGGCCGTAGCGGAAGAGAAAAAGCCGCCGCTCGCCGGTTTTTTGAAAAAATGCCGCCTGATGGATGCCGGTGAAGACCGGATGGTTATCCAAGTCTGCGGTAACGCCTTTACGTTAAAAAGCATTCAGAAACATCTGCCTTTCATTCAGAAGGTTGGCCGACAACTCTTCGGCCGATCCGTGGACTTCGATCTGACGCTCACCGAAGATGACACCGCGGTTCGGCAAAAGGAGCGTGAGCGCACCGAGGCGCTCAAAAAAGAGGCTTTGCGCCATCCCTTGGTGATGGAGGCGATGGAGCTGTTTAATGGCAAGGTAATCGATGTGAAAGCACCATAGGAGGTTTTATATGAAGGGTATGGGGAACATGATGAAGCAGGCCCAAAAGCTTCAATCAAAAATGCTCAAGCTTCAAGAACAATTGGCCGATCAGACAGTTGAAACCACCGCCGGCGGCGGAATGGTGAAAGCGGTGGCCAATGGCCGCCAACAAATTGTCTCGATTCACATTGAAAAAGATGTGGTCGATCCCGATGATGTGGATATGCTGCAGGACCTGATCATTGCCGCAGTCAATGACGCGCTGGCAAAAGCCCAGGAGATGGTGGCCGCTGAGATGGGAAAATTGACCGGTGGGTTCAATCTGCCCGGCATGATGTAACGGGTGGTTCGACGCCAAAAAGAAATCGGAACCGATGGAACATTACCCAAAATCGATCCAGGAACTCATTCGAAATTTGGCCAAGTTGCCCGGTGTGGGCGAAAAGACGGCTGAACGACTGGCGATGCACATCCTGCGCAGGCCGGTCAAAGAGGCAGAAATGCTGGCAGACAGCATTCGGATGGTCAAGCAGAAAGTGCAGTTGTGCCAACAGTGCTTCGGCCTCAGCGATGGGCCTCAATGCCACGTCTGTATGAATTCGGGTCGGGATAGCAGCGTGGTTTGTGTGGTCGAGCAGCCGGCCGATATGATTGCCATTGAAAAGTCCGGGGCCTTCAGCGGGTTGTACCACATTCTGGGCGGCACGCTGGCGCCCATGGAGGGGGTGGGGCCGGAAGACCTGAGAATTCGTGAGCTTTTCGAACGTATCGAGCGCGACGGTGTTCAGGAGCTTATTTTGGCCACCGGAACGAGCGTAGAGGGGGAATCCACGGCCGCCTACCTGGTTCGTGAGCTGTCCGCCCGGCCGGTGCGCCTGACGCGAATTGCTTCCGGTGTGCCTGTGGGCGGCGATTTGAAGTATGTCGATAAGATGACGTTGAAATGCGCGCTGGATGGTCGGCATGCCCTCTAATACAGCCGTCGATGCGTCATGCTTCTTTGAATGTCAACAGTGCAGCCAATGCTGCCTGGGTTACGGCGGCACCCATGTAACGGACGAGGAACTTGACGACCTTGCACGTTTTTTCGGCCAGACCGTGGCAACCGTTCGTAGCCGCTACTGTGTCGTGTCGGGTGAAAAGACCATGATTGCCCAGGGAGCCAACGGCAATTGTGTGTTTCTGCAAAAAGGATGTGCGATTCACCCGGTAAAGCCGCATATGTGCCGGCGATGGCCGTTCATCCCTGGTTTGATGGCGGATTTGACCAACTGGTACGTGATGGCCGACGCATGTCCGGGCATGCGCAGGGATGTGGACGAACAGGCGTTGATTGCCTTTATGAAAAGGGAGCTCTTAAAAGCGGATTACTGAAACTTAATTAAGGAGGCTATCACATGTACCGCAAAAGTCTTATGATCGTCGCGACATTGGCATTGCTGTTTTCATGGGGATGTATGGAAAGTATGGTCAAACCCGAGGCAAAAACGGATACCGGCGAGCAGATGGGGTTGCCGCCCTACAGCGGCCCGAGAGCCAAGGTGGCCGTGGCTGATTTCGAGTGGAAAGTGGGGCAGGGGGGCAGCAGCACCAAAATCGGTTTTGCCGGACAGACCATCGAAGTCTCGCATACGGAAAACGGTTACATGACCGGCCTGAGGGATATGCTCACCACGGCCATGGTCCAAAGCAAACGTTACCGTGTCCTGGAGCGGCAAAATCTGGGCTCGTTGAAGGAAGAGATGGCCCTGAAAGATTCCGGGTACACGGATAAAAGCGGTATTTCCAAGGGTGGCATCAAAGGCGCCGATCTGTTGATCATGGGCGCCATCACCGGTTGGGAGCCCGGCACTTCCGGCGGTGGCGGTGGTGTGGGCGGCGGCATGTTAGGCAAGGCCACCGCCATGTTCGGTGCGGTGCGAGGGGCTTATAAAAAGTCTTCCATGGCCATGGATTTGCGTATCGTGGACACCTCTACTTCGGAGGTGCTGGCCGCTACACGCGTGGAGGGCGTGGCCAAGGACGTCAACCTGGCAGGTTTTCTAGGCGCTTTCGGCGGATCGGGCGGCATGGCCGGCGGGCTCGGCGGCTATGCCAAAACCCCCATGGAGAAGGCGATCCGGACCTGCATTTACAATGCCGTGAAATACATTTCGGAAAATACGCCGCAACAGTATATGAAATATTAGGCGATTTCTGTCAAAGAATATACCTTCTTGTTTGTCTTTTTTCCTGTCTTCTGTGTTGTGTCAATGGCCGAATACAGACCGTATGCGTCCTTTGACACGCCTTGAAGACGGAAAAATCAGGCGCAATAGGGTATATTCTTTTCCGCCAATCGCCTGGGTCTTTATGGGAAAGCCGCTTTTCGGGCGGACCCGCGGGCGGCTCTCCCATCTCAATGCCGCAAGCGCCGGAGGGCTTCAGAGCCAACGGGAAGCCGTAGCAAAAGCTACTGCGAACGTTTGGCAACGCCGGATCTTACGCGCTCCGGATTTTCCGAAGAACACGAAGAATAATTGTCAATGTCTTTATGTGTGAACCCTAAGCGAGAGAGGCCTTCAAAAGGCGGGGCGGGTTGTTAAACAGCGTTGTATAGGTATCTCGGACCGGCGTTCCGGGAGACATTTAGCTTGCACGGCTTCTCAACCGGCCAGGGCCATTCGGATGCGCTCGCCAGGCGGCAGGTCTCGGCGTTCAAGCGTTTTGCGTATGGTCAGCATACGCTCTTGCAGTTCGGCCACCGTCATTTCCAGGTGCTGAATGGTTTCGCTGGAGACTTGCTCTGTCGTTTCCATGGCCACCCGCAGATCACTGGCGTTTTTCATTAAGTGTTTGAGATTCTGGATTTTTGATAAACGCAGGATCAACTCATCAAAGTTGATGGGTTTTTGCAGGTAGTCGTTGGCGCCTTTTTTCATGGCCACGATGGCATTGTCGATGCTGCCGTGGGCCGTGATCAGAATCACTTCGGTTTTAATGTTATTTTCCTTGGCCGTCTCCAACACCCCGATGCCATCCACACCACCGGGCATCATCAAGTCCGTGAGGATCACGTCGAAGTATGTATTGGAAATCATGCGTATGGCTTCAACACCGGATTCGGCGGTTTCGACAACGCATTCGGCCTTTGAGAGTCGTTTCATCAACAATGAACGGGTTACAGGGTCATCGTCGACCACGAGTATTTTTAGTGCTTGCATGCTTAGATTCCTTCCATCACCTTGGTGTACCTACCGTAACTGGTAAAAAATGGATTTCAAATGCCGTTTGGGCACAAAACGGGGACACACGCCGGTCAAGGATTCGGTTGAACCAATGATCAGATAACCATCCGGTTCCAGGCAGTCGGCTATTTTATTAAATACTTTGATACGATCATCCAGCGTAAAATAGATAGCTACATTGCGGCAGAAGATAATGTCGTATTTTCCCATGCCGGCAAACGACCCCATGAGATTGAACCGGTTGAAGGACGTCATGAAGCGAATTTCATCCTTGATCTTCCAGTTTTCGCCATGGCTTTCAAAATAGCGTTGCAGTCGTTCACGGGGCAGGCCGCGCTCAATTTCAAACTTGTTGTACATGCCATAGCTGGCTTGTTTGATTGCCGCATCGGATATGTCCGTGCCCACCAGTTTCAGGTTGGTGCCATTGACGGGCCCCAGCAATTCTCGCAAAATAATCGCGATGCTGTAGACTTCCTGCCCGGTGGAGCAGGCCGCGCTCCAGATGCGAACCGATTTGTTGCTGCGCTTGTCAAACACTTCGGGTAGAATTTTGTGTTTGAGCAATTCAAACGGCGATGCATCCCTGAAGAAAAGTGTTTCATTGGTGGTGATGGCATCGATGATTTGCTTTTCGATGATCTTGGAGGTGTCTGCTTTGGCTTTGTAGTAAAAGGTGGTGAAAGAATCGCAGCTTTCATGCTCCAGTATTTTCCCTAAACGTGTTTCCAACAGGTAGGCTTTTGAAGGTTCGATGTGAATACCGGTCAAATCGTTGATGTATCTGGCAAAGAGTTGGATTTCAGTGGAATTGATCGTTATCCTTTTACGAATGGCCGGGAAAGGCTTAACGGCAATCCTGGACGTCGACAGTGTTGCGTCCTTTTTATTGTCCTGGTGCCCTGGCCTAGAGATGCTCATTGCTTTATCTCTTCCGTTGCATGGCGATACGTCGAGGCGTTGCGTTCATGTCCGGCTTACCCGTGGGATGCTTGGCTGGCCGGACGAGCCAACCCTTTGCCGACGGTTTTCATG
>JABDRH010000459.1 GCA_013041835.1 Desulfatitalea sp.
GATTCGCACTGGTTGACCTTGCACCCCAATGTGATGATGGCAAATCGTCTCATTGGATCCAACCCCCGCCCAATACTTCTTGGCCGCTATAAAAAACCGCGCCTTGGCCCGGGGTCACGGCAGACTGGGCTTGGTCGAAGCGCACTTCGGCCTGTACCTCATCGATGGGATCAAGCGTTGCGGCCACAGCACGATGACGGTAGCGGATGCGGGCCGAAACCCGGATGGCCGACGCTGGCGGCGGAGCGATCCAATTGATCCCGGAAACTCGGCACGAGGGGCGCAGCAGGTCTGTTTTGCCGCCCACCACCAGGCAGTTTCTGTGGTGATCGAGGCGAACCACATAATAGGGCGCATCTGCCGGGCAGTTAATGCCGCGGCGCTGACCGATGGTGAACCGGTGAAGCCCTTGGTGACGGCCGATGGGGCGGCCTTGGACATCCTCGATGGGGCCTTCACGGGGTTTGAAACCGGGCTGGCGCGACAAAAACGCGTCATAAGAAGGTTCCTTGATGAAACATACGTCCTGGCTTTCTTGGGCGCTAATCGGTTTGAGCGCTTTATCAAGGGCGATCCGCCGGGTTTGTGCCTTGGTCAGGCTCCCCAGGGGCAGGTCAATGCGGGCGAGCTGGGTTTGTGACAAACGTGAAAGGAAATAGGACTGATCTTTCTGTGCGTCCACGCCTTGACGCAAGCGCATGCGGCCACTATCGACCGGATCGATGCGGGCATAGTGCCCGCTGGCCATGCGCCGGGCACCCCGTGCAACGGCTTCATTGTATAGAATATCAAATTTTATCAATGGATTACATACAAGGCAGGGGTTTGGGGTGACCCCCTGATCATACGCGGCGACGAAATAGGCAACCACCCGGCTTTTGAATTCTTTGCGAAGGTCGATAATAAATAAGGGGATGTCCAACTGGTCGGCCAGGGGCTGCAGGTTCCGACGGGCGGATTGTTCGAGCTGACGCATGGTTGCGTTGCCGCTACCGTTCGCCGCCGCGCCTGTTTCATATCCGGTCAGAAAGTGCAGGGCAATTAGCGGCCGGCCCTGGTCCTTGAGCAGCGCGGCGGCCACCATGGAGTCGATGCCGCCGCTCAAGGCAATGGCGGTGACCGGGGGCATTAAAAAAAACTCTGGCGGGTCGGACGCACGCGCATGGCGCGGGGCGGACAAGCCGGCACGCACAGTTCGCAGACGCTGCATTGGGTCTGGTCAAACGTTACGGCCATCTCCGGCCGCTGAATGGCAAGCGCACCGGTGGGGCATACAGCGGTGCAGGCCCCACATTGGATGCAAACGCTTTCATCGCGTTTGACTTCTTGGGAGGCATTCTGTACATCAACGCCTTGGGATTTGAGATACTGCAGACCTTCTTTGAAGTTTTTACGTGTGCCGGAGAGTTCCAGCACCATGTAGCCCTCCTTGCGGGGCAGGATGCCGGCGTTGAGAATGTTAAAGATCAGATCGTATTCTCTGGCGAGCGTGCAAACCAGTGGTTTTTTGATTTCAGTTTTCGGAAAACGAAGTATAAGTATTTTTGAGTACACATGAACCTCCGGTTGATCCGGGTGCGGATGGATATCGCATCGGGACAAAAAACGCAATACCGCAACTTAATCGGAAGCCTAACGCCTGTCAATACCAATAGCATTATGAATTCAATTGCATACGGAACCACTCGGTTGGCCATTAAAACCCTTTCCAGTCTGTTTAAAGCGCGGGTGAACCTCCATGCCACCGAAAATATTCCCCAGGGTGCCAAAATTTTTGTGATCAACCATTTTACGCGCATCGAAACGCTTTTGGTGCCTTATTATCTGCACGCATTGTTAAAAAAGCCCATCTGGTCCTTGGCATCCTATGAGCTTTTCTTTGGCGCCCTGGGCCGGTTTCTCGAATCCGTGGGCACGATTTCCACCAAAGATCCCGACCGGGACCGGCTCATCGTCAAATCACTGCTGACGCATGAAGCCGATTGGATTATTTTTCCCGAAGGGCGCATGGTCAAGAGCAAGAAAATCATTGAAAAGGGGCGCTACATTGTTTCCTACGCCGGCGGCAAACACCCACCGCACACCGGTGCCGCGCACCTTGCCTTGCGCACGGAATTTTATCGGCGGCGGCTGTTGGGGCTGGGTGAAGATCGCGCGACGGAGCTTGAGCGGCTTCGTCCCATGTTCAATCTGGCTGAGGATGCGCAAATCTGCACCTTGGGCACCAGCATCGTTCCGGTCAATATCACCTACTACCCCCTGCGGGCCAAGATCAACGCGTTGCACCGGATGGCCAAGCGCATCAAGGAGGATCTGCCGGAAAATTTCGCCGAGGAGCTGATGACCGAAGGGGCAATGCTGTTGGACGGCGTGGACATCGATATCCGTTTCGGCAAACCCATCGAAATCGCTCCTTACCTTCAGGTTCGATCCATACTGAAAGATATCCGCAGACCCGAACCTTTTGGATTCGATGATCCACTCACCTGCCTGGCCGATATGCGCAAGGCGGCGTTGAAGATCATGCAGCGATACATGGGTGCCATCTATGCCTTGACCACCGTCAATCATGACCACATCTTCGCCTCATTGTTGAAAAACAGCGTTCGTCAACGGGTAAAACTGGAAGATTTTTGCAGACGTGCTTTTTTAGCCATCCATCGCGGCGCCGCACCTTCGCCCTTTCACCTGCATACTTCGTTGAAGGAAGAACAGAGCCACTTGCTGCTTGACGATCGTTTTAACCGATTGTCTGATTTTCTGGCCGTGGCCCAAGAGACCGGCGTGGTTCACAGGCAAGCGGCCGACCTGCACACGAATCGCCGAAAATTGCGCACCATCTTTGATTTCCATCGGGCGCGCATCGACCATCCGATTGCCGTGATGGCCAACGAAGTGGAACCTTTGATCCGTCTGCAACGCAACATCTCACGTCTGTGCTGGACGCCGTCTTTTGTGCTGCGGCGCCGTATCTTTCATTACTTTAAGGAAAAGGCCGAGTTGGAATTCGAGCAAGATTACAAGCAGTATTATCTTGAAGGCGAAAGCAAATCCAGAAGCAACGGCAGGCCCATTTTGATCCGCGGCCGATCGCGAAGATTGGGCGTTGTGCTGTGTCACGGCTACATGGCCGCCCCCCCCGAAGTCAAAACCTTGGCTGAATTTTTAGGCAGGCGCGGTTACTGGGTCTATGCCCCGCGTCTGAAGGGACATGCCACCGCGCCGGAAGATCTGGCCACCCGCTCTTTCAAGGATTGGATTCGCTCGGTGGAAGAAGCATACCTGCTGATGCACAACGCATGCCGACACGTGGTGGTGGGGGGCTTTTCCACCGGTGCGGCCCTGGCGCTGGAACTGGCCGCGCGGGTAAATGATCTGGCCGGTGTATTCGCCATTTCCGCACCGCTTCGACTCCAATATGCCGCCGCCCGCCTGACCCCGCTGGTGGACAAATGGAACCGTTTGATGACACGCATGCGTTGGGAGGAGGCCAAAAAGGAATTTGTCACCAACAATCCGGAAAATCCGAATATCAACTACATGCGCAATCCCATCTCCGGCGTGCGTGAACTGGAACGGCTAATGGATCAACTGGAGCCGAGGCTGCAACGGATTCAAATCCCCGCCATGGTGGTGCAATCCGAAGAGGACCCGGTCGTACACCCCAAAGGCTCGGAGCGTATCTTCCAATTGCTGGGTTCCGTGGATAAACAATACGTAGCGTTTAATTTCAAGCGTCACGGGATCATTCTCGGCGAAGGCTCCGAGCGGGTTCATCGGGCCATCGGTGATTTTATTCATCAACTGCCCATCGTCGGTGGCCGTTCACAGCCCATGGCTGCAATGGAAACGAAAACCGAAGGATAAATTCCGCCCATGAATGTGATTGCTGCAATTATTCTGGCGGCCCTGGTTCTGGACACCCTCGTCAATGGGGTTGCCGATGTATTAAACCTGAAAAAGGTGCGCCATGATCTGCCTCCCGCATTCAAAGGCTGGTATGATCCACAAGCCTACCGGCGCTCCCAGGACTACCTGTTAACCAACACTCGCTTTGCCTGGGGGGTGACAGCCGTGGACCTGGC
>JABDRH010000461.1 GCA_013041835.1 Desulfatitalea sp.
ACAATAAAACATTTGACCGGCTTATGGAAAGAAGAAGACCGAAAAGCGATGAGTTGTCTTTTTTCGAAAAATCAGGACTCAGGCTCGTTGTTGATAATGAATAGCTGAGAATCAGCTAATGCTCCCTTCGTTGTATTGTCAAGCCGTAAACGGAAAATAAGCAGGCTATACAAAAGTCAAATTCTATTTGATAGATGTTACGCCCGGAACTTGATCAGCTTGATGGCCTCATCTACCCATTCGGTGATGTTGCGGGTTTGGGCGCGGTGCTGGCGATCGTTTTTCAGACGGCTGAAGGTTTCTTCGTTGGTTTTGATGCTTTCCAACATGGCAATGTCGGACATGCCGCCGACGCTGCCGACGCCGCGCAACGAAACGCGCAGGTTTTGCAGCAGGGCGGAGAGGTGGTTTTGGCTCTCTTTAAGCTGGAAGATCCGCGAGCCGGGATTGCCGTATTCGAAGACCGCGGATTTCAGGAGCGTTTTGCCGGTTTCACATTCCACCAGGGAGAGGAAGATATACAATTCTCGCTCCAGGTTGAGCAGCAGCATTGCCGGGATGCGCCGGCCGCCGGTATGGCCCACTTGAAGCGCTTCGTTCAAGCGCGTATGGATGGTCTGCAGTTTGGTGGAGAAGGCTTCATGTTCTTTTTCGATGCGCCAGGCGGCGTACTGGGCGACCATGGTGTCGATATGATGCCGGCTGAGCACGACATCTTCCGGTGTGATGTCGTAGTCGGTCATGGATTTGTCGCGGTGAATGATCAGGTTGGCCAGCATGATGGCTTTGTTGTCCGAGAACTGGATATCGGCGGGGTCGTTGCAAAAGTCTTCCAACAAAATCTTGAAGGCTTTTTTGGGTTGGTCCATTTGGGTGGTCAAGGCCTGCAGGGCATTGAGAAATGCGGTTCGGTCCGGTGGCAGGACCACATCCTTCATGTGGTGCCATAAGAACTGGAAAATCTTCTGTTCATAGAGGCGGAAATGGTCCACCGCTTCGGCAAAGGCACGTTTTGAAAAACGTCCCTGAGCGTTAAAGCAGCTTTTGAGTTTGCCCACCAAGGCTTCGGCATCCTTTTTCGAAATGCGGAAATCCTTGGCCAAAATCGCATAGTCCTGGTCGGTGAAGGTGATGGCCTGATGCACCATGCCCTTCATTTTTTTTCGTGTATGCGAACGCCCTTTGTAAAAAGAGACCATGCGATAAATTTCGCTGTTGACCATCTCTTTGGGCTTTTCACGCCCGACTTTGTTCGCTTCGCCCGTGTCTTCCACCACCTGAAGATCGTCGATCACCTGATCCTTGACCTGGTCCAGGCGCGATTGCAGGTTGCTGATCAGTTCCTGGGTCAGTTGTTGCTCCTTGGAACGGGCCTGGGCGGCATCCAACAGGTTCGATGAGAGGTGCAGGCGCTCTCCCAGCATCAATTTGTTGACTTTGGCATAGTCGTCACCGTAAATGCTTTGAATCATCTTGGTGACGGTTTGGGGCGAGGCGCCTGCCATTTCCAAGGCCAGCTTGGCAATGCCCACTTTGTTCGTGCTGACTTCCTCGTCTTCGGTTTCGCTGATCAACCACTTGATATTGTTCAGCTCTACGGGGGGTGTTTTTACCTTGGCGCTGATTTTGGGAAAGTTCAGCGCGGCATTATAAATACCGGCGAATTGCCTGACATCCGATCCGGTGCCACGCTTGCGGAGCCATTGATCAATTTTATCCACCAGGCTGGCCATGGTGGTGGGGCTCAGGCGGTTCAATCCCGATAGAAGCGTCAGGTTGGGATCCGGAAACATGTTC
Organism: Desulfatitalea sp.; assembly: GCA_013041835.1. Taxonomy (GTDB): domain Bacteria; phylum Desulfobacterota; class Desulfobacteria; order Desulfobacterales; family Desulfosarcinaceae; genus Desulfatitalea. The sequence continues at coordinate 1,798 of JABDRH010000461.1, forward strand.
TCGTCATTGATGACGGGAATCGTGAGCGCTCCCTTGGCGCTTTTGACGGTGATGGGTTGATCGCCATGTCGCGCTTTGCGGAATCCGGAGAGAATTTTCAAACACAACCGTATTTGCGCTAGGTTTTGATTGATATCCTCGGTCAGACGCACGTAAATGTTGTTAACCCCATAATCGGCCATCACCGTGCACGCCTCGAGCAGCCGATCCGGCAATTTGGCGTAGTCGCTGCCATTGCGGCGGGCGGTATGACGAACGATAATGCTGTCCACCATGGTATGGCCCAGGACCACTTCGTAGTCATACTTTTCCGGAATATCGGGGTCTGCCGAAACACCCCGGTAGCGAATCATCATGAAGCCCAAATGCCCCGGAATACGACCCAGTTTGACCAGGTATTTGGCCAAATGGGTGAAGGCTTTGACCTCCCGGGATTCAGCGTTTCCAAAATCGGGATGCGCCAGGTAGCGGCTGATCAACCAGGCGGCCTGAACTAAAAGAATGCGTGTCGCGTCGTGGCGTTTCTGTTCGTCCAGCAGGCTTTGGGCCAGGTCCTGAGCTTGTCTCAGCGTGGCCTTTTTATCATAGTGCTGCAATCCGCCGAACTGCTCGAACAGACGCTGGGCTTCCGTGTCCAGTGCAATGTTGTTTTTGTCATCCATCGGGGGTTCCGTCCTTTGGTTCCTGCAACCGTTCCGTTTCAATCCAGTACTGGATGCCTTTGCGTGCAGGCAAATAGCAAGTTCCTGCCTTAATTGCTTATCGCCCGGTATTGTAAAAGGTTTACCCACTATGTTGCAACATGCCGAGGCCCTTAGGGCTCGCGTAAAAATAAGTTCAGCGTTTAGGCGCACGGATTTGGGTCAGGTGGGTTTGATCTAAGGACCCAAAACCGGAGCAATAGCAAGCTATTGTGAGGCCAAAGCTACCAATAGACCGGGGCCGCGGATCGGACC
>JABDRH010000467.1 GCA_013041835.1 Desulfatitalea sp.
ATGTAGAATATGCACCAGGCAGGCACACCCGCGACTTCCGCAATTTCACCGACGCAAAGCCCGATACGCTCAAACCCGGCACCAAGATCTACCGTATCATAGACGACCAATCCGGAGAATTTACAAAAGGCGTTTCCGGTTCCTATTGGACCACCGAGATGCCCGCGAACAAAACCACCTGGCGCAAGGACTACGCTGTGAAAGATAGCTGGAACGACAATGGCTACTTCATTGAAGAGACGGTTGGCCCTGACGGCCTGAAGGTCTGGCGGGGCGGGACTGCCGGTCAGGAATATAGGAAATCTGATTTTTTCCTAAGCGGCGGTCAGGAGCAAATCTTCGTGCAACGCGGCGGCATAGACAATTTTGAGTCTAAACCGACCAACTGGCCGGACCTATAAGGAGCCCACCATGGACGCAAAGATGAAAGAAATTCTGTTAAAACGAAAATTTTCCAGTATCGAATATATGCAAGAGATGGTTGAAGCCCACGGCCGTGCAGTCGAAGGCTTGAAAGAAGCGTTGTCACAGTTTCTTGATCGATATCCCGATGAAGACAATCGGCCGCCCAAAAGCGGTACGGTCGATACCTGGGGGTTGAGGGTGCTTCCCAATTTTAAAGGCATGCAGGAAGCCATGGCGTCTTCCCTCGAAGAAGCAAAACAAGGTGATACTTGGGGAATAAGGTCTTGTGTCGGTGACTTACGCGGTCTTTCCAAGGACATGGACGGTGTAACTTGGGATTGGTTGGATTACATAGACAAAGATATAGTTGAAAAATTCAGCCGCAACCTTGGCAAGGCTGAGCAACACGGAGAAAATCTTTATTGGACGTTGGATGACGATTGGCGGCCAGGTTCCATTTTGAAAGAAACAATAACCGGCCCAATTGATGAGCAGGATTTACTTAAATACCTCAAGCCCGGAGAATCTGTATAAGGTCGCTGCTCTAAGATAGAGAAAGCCACCCATTTTTCAGGCCACCGGCGCAAGGAGCGTTGCCAGCGGTGGGAAATCGCAGATAAACTGTAAACATAGTCGTGAAAAGCCAATTTCCATGTTAAGCGGAGATATCCAATGACGCTATCCCAAGACAACCGCCCGATTCGCATCGCCACACCGCTGGGCGACAGCGCGCTGATCGTTCAGTCGCTCAGCGGGACCGAGTGGATTTCACAACCGTTCAGCTTCGATTTGCACCTGGTATCGGAGCAAAACGACATCACCTTCGATCAATTGGCCGGCGGCAATTGTACTTTGGGCATTCGTTCGTCGGACGGCCGAGAACGCCACATCAACGGCATCATTTCGGAATTCACCCAGACGCAGACCTCCGGCAAGGATGGCTTGAGCAAGTACCAGGCCGTCTTGTCGCCGACGGTCCTGCTGCTTGAGCAGTGCTTCGACTGCCGGATTTTCCAGGACAAATCGACGCCGGACATCATCAAGGCGGTCTTGTCCAGGGACAGCCTTTCGAAAAAAGGAGTGGCTCAGAGTATCGATTTTCGCATGGACGTCATGGGCGGCTACACCAACCGTGAGTTCTGCGTGCAGTACAAGGAGTCGGATTTTGACTTCATCAACCGGCTGTGCGAAACCGAAGGCATCTTCTATTTTTTCGAACACGAAAACAAAAAGCACATCCTGGTGTTCGCCGGCGACGCCGGCAAGCACAAACCCATCGCCGCTGGACACGGATCGGCCATGCGCCTTCAAGGCGCCCTGGGCGGCCACATGGATCAGGAAAGCATCCAGACCCTGCAGGTCAACCACCGTCTGGTCTCGGCCCGCTACGAGGCCAGGGACTACAATTTCACCATGCCCGGCAACGACAGCACCGTCCAGCGCGATACGGCCAACCCCAAACCCAGGGGCGTGGGCGAAATATACGAATATCCAGGCGGCTACGCCAAAAGCGCCGATGAAGGGGACAAGGTGGCCAAGCTGCGCATGGAAGCCAATGACAGCCTGGCCGTCGGCATTCGCGGCCAATCCAATTGCCGCGCCTTTGGGGCGGGCTTCAAGTTCAGTCTCGCGGAACATCCCATCAAGGATCTGAACAGCAAGGCGTATGTTTTGACCCAGGTGTGCCCTGAAGCCCAGCAGGACATCACCACGGGCGCAACGGACGGAGACACGTATCTCAACCGGTTATGCCCCACGCCACCGCCTACCGGCCC
>JABDRH010000468.1 GCA_013041835.1 Desulfatitalea sp.
CCATGGGCTGGTCCCTGGCCGCCAGCCACTTTCAAACCGGCGGCTATCTGCGCAACAATTACAGCAATCGCAATAATTTCAGCGTCGATTTTTTCTTCGATCTGCCCTTTGCGATCCAGACCGGCGCCGGAATCGACTATTCCGACACCGAGACCGGCTTTGCAGTCTACAACCGCCCGGACAGTCCATACTATAAAAGCGGCGAGCCTGCGGCGGATGAAAAGGCAAGCGGCGGTCCCGGAATTTCTTCCCGCTTGCTTGAGGGCCAAATGACCTGGGGTGACGACACCAAGACCGAAGATGAAAATCTGGCGCTGTCGGCCTTTGCGGAAAAGAAATTCTCCTCCGGCCGTTTTCGAACGGATTTCAGACTGTGGAATCAGGATCGGCGCGAAGTCTACTATGCCGCCGACGACAGGGATAAGAAAATCTACGAGCGCACGACGGTCGGCGAAGATAACAACTGGCTGTGGCAGGCAGAAGGCACTCTACAGTTCGGCAAACACCACTTGGCCGCAGGCGGCCAGATGAAGCACTACGGCTGGGGCGAACAGAACGTCGATTATATCGACCAGTCCTATTTCAACAGCTCCATCAACTCTCCGTTCTTCGCCTTCGTCAAAGAGGGCTTTAAGGGCCAGCCGGATCTGCTCTCCTATTACGCCCTCTATCTTCAGGATGAGTGGCATTTTCACCCGAAATTGTGCCTGGAAGCGGGAGTGCGAAGCGAATGGTTTCACGCCGACAGCGTCGATCCCGACGCGTTCGGGTATGAATGGGAGACCGCGGTGCGGGAGATGGACGAAAATCATCTGGACCCCAGGGTCGCCCTTGTGGCGCACCCCATTAAAAACAGCCGCGTAACCGCCGGCATCGGTATGGTTCACCGCTACCCCACCTCGCCGGAGTACTTCTGGTGGTACCTGAACAACAGCACCGATTTTTTCAATACGGACCTGCACGCCGAAGAGGCCCTGCAATACGAGTTGGGTATCGAGCAGAACCTGGCAAACCGTCTCACACTGCGGCTGCGGGGCTATTACTACGATATCAAAGACTACATCGAGGGGACCAGTGTTCCTCGAATCGGACAGGTGAAATACAACATCGGAGAGGTTGACATCAAAGGAATTGAAGTGAGCCTTTCGGCCGATCTGCCCCACGGTGTTCAGCCCTGGGCCAATACCACCTGGCAGGAGGGCGAAAAGGATGACGACCCTTGGGACACGGACAATCACTTAACCGGAATTCTGCCGGATCTTCCCGACGTCATGGTCAATGCAGGCGTGAATTACAAATACCACGACAAGGCTATCCTGCGCCTCTGGCTCAATCATGTGGGCGAGCGGCAGCATTTGAGAGGGGATGCCGTGGAAACGCTCAATGCCTATACGCTGTTCAATTTTTCCGCCACCTGCCGGGTATGGCAGACCCCCCGAACCCACTGGGAACTGCTGCTCTCCGGTGAAAACATTTTCGACGAAAGCTATCAGCAGGAAGAGGGCTACCCCATGACCGGAGCGCTCTTTATGGCCGGCCTGCGACTAATATTGTAAAAATAGTTTTTCAGAAAAATGGAGAATCAAATGAAAAAATGTACGACTGCGATAATATTACTTGTTTTGCTGCACGTTAATTTGGCGGCCGCAAAGAGTGCTCCACCCTTGCAGCAATGCGTCGCCAAGGTCATCGGCACCGCGCTGACGCAGCTCAAGGCCCATCCCCGCAATTGCCAACTGGCGTGCCTCACCAATGCCGGCTATGTGACTTACGAAGGCCAAAGCACCCTTGCCGCCTTGGATCTTCTGGCCCAAGAGACCAACATCAGCGTGGGCAAAGGCAATCTGCTGCAGGTCCACAGCGCCGACGATGAAACGTTGTGGTTTGCCTTTGTTTTCAAGAAATCTCCAAAGGACTTGCTGTTAACCTATATTAAACCCGCAGGAGATACCGTTGAAGCCACTGCCCCAATGAATGTTTACGTGGATATCAACCAATCCTTTGATGAGTTTACCCATGTTTTAGGGAAAAAGGCCTTTGCCCTGGTGACCTTTGCCAACGGCTGGGCCGACAAGATCCCCAAGGATCTACTATCCGGCGCCCTGTGGCACGACCATTTATGCTCCGGTGTCTTTTCCGGTCTTTTTACCGTGAATTTCATCCGCGCTCACTTGCCCCTGAAAGAGGGAGAACGCTATGTCTACATCGGTGCTCCGGCCTGGTGCCAGGACGATTACATCTGCCGGGTCTTGAACCTGACGCCGGGAAAACACGGGTACTACACCATGGGGTATCCCTGGTCCCGGCCCTGGACCACCGCGGAAAAAAGCTATCCTAATCTGGGCGGCATCATCGTCCGCTTTAACTCCGCCACCAAAAGCGGGGATGCCCATCTGCTGCAGTTCGACTGGCGGGAAGAGGATTTCAAGGAATCTATCGCCATTCCGGAGCTGTCGCTGAACTGGGGCAAAAACCCCTGGCTGCACGTCCGCTACAATCGCTTTTTCATGCAGCATCTGGATCATCCCGAAATGTTCGTCTCCATCTTAAAACGCAAGAAATTGACCTCCCAGCAGGCGCTCAACCGCATAGTGGATATGGGCGCAAATCCTCTGCAGGAGATGCTGGGACCCGACGACACCTGGGTACCGGAACGGGATTGATCCCGGCGTCAATGCCGTTGAACTTCATAACAAAAGGAGCCACCATGCAATTTAAACCCTTTATGCGGGAGGGCTTCATGCCCCTGCCCGTGGCCTTTGTCTCCAGCATCAGCGACGACGGCGTGCGCAATATCGCCCCCTACGCCTGTATCATGCCGGTGCTGCGGCCCCTGGACCTGATCTGCCTGGCCTCGGCATCCAAACGGGACACCCTTACCAACATCCGCGCCACCAATCAATTTGTGGTCAATCTGGTAGGGACCGACTTTGCCGACAAGGTCATTCCCACCGCAAAATACGCCCCGCCGGACAAGGATGAATTTCTTCTATCCGGTCTTACTGAAAAGCCTTCCAAAACTATCCGCGCCCCGGGCATCGCAGGCAGCTATGCCTGGATGGAGTGCGAGTTGTACAAGGAGTATATTGAGCCCAACTATATTTTAATCATGGGCAAGGTGGTGCGGCTGGAGGTGGCGGACGAGGTCCTGACCCCGGACGGAAGCCTCGATCTTCAAAAAACCCGCCCCCTGATGATGACCGGCAGTAGCAAAGGCATGCACTTTGGTACGGTAACGGACATCGATCACTTTGAATCCTTCGGCGCCATGTTTCCCGACGGCAAAGACCCGTTGCACAAAACTTACAACCAATAGGAAGAGATACCATGCCACAAGCACTTGACATGACAGAATTTAACGCCCTTGCACATCCCCGTATTCAAACCGTTCCCGGTTTTTACGGCGACCGGCTCATTGACGGGGTAATCATTCGAGACCCGCCGCTTTACGCCGACGAAAGAGGCTCGCTTATGGAAATAATACGCCTCAACGATGAAGATATGAATGCCGGCGCCATCAAACAAATCATCGCCTCCTGCTCCTATCCCGGCATGATCAAGGGGTGGCATCTGCACTCGGTCCAGGAAGACCATCTGGTCTGCGTTACCGGCATGATCAAATGTGTTCTCTTCGACTATCGCAAGTCATCGCCCACCTTCCGGACCATCAATGAGATCTTCATGGGAGAGAAACATCCCCGGGCGGTCTATATTCCGCCCGGCATCTTCCACGGCACCAAAAATATCGGTTTGGAAACAGCGGTTGTGATCGGCATGCCCTCGCTTCTCTATGATGCCGATGCGGTGGACGAACGCCGCGTCAATCCACTGAACAACGATATAATTCCCTATGACTGGGGGTGTCAGATGGAATAGAAAATAAGAAACCACTGCAAAACCAAAGCTGTTATCAGGGAAATTCATAACAGGAGCTGACTCCGCCATATATCGCATTTCGAGTTTGCCTTGTTTGCAAATAGAAAGGAGGCCGATCATGACGGCAAACGATATCATGAACAGCGGGGATTTCAAAAAATGCGCGACGTTCCACGGCCATATCTGCCCTGGC
>JABDRH010000472.1 GCA_013041835.1 Desulfatitalea sp.
CGGAAGAAGTTTGCACCGGCGCCTCTTGCTCAGCCCGCAACGCCGGCGCGGCCGGCAGCGGCGTGCCGGGCAGGGCCCACTTTTTGCGATTAAAGATGCGGTTGACTTCCTGCAGCGCGTCGACAATAGGCTGATAGCGCTCCGGCGGACGGACCGTCTCGGCCGCCAGGGGCGTTTGCATCTGTCCATCCGGGTCATTTTGCAGATAGCCTAGAATGTATGCCTCTTGCGCTGGCCGGGACAGGGGCGAGGGATCGCCGCCATTTACGCCGTGCCCCTGGGCGGCGCCGTATGCGTCCACGGCCCGATTCTCTTCACGCCGCACCAGTTCGCCCAACTCCTTTTCCATGTCATCGAACAGGGTCTGGGCAAAATACCGAAGTTGCGCTTGCTCCTCCCGCGCCACACCGGCATAGGTCCGCCAAATAACAAACGACAGGGGAATGCTGACAGCGATAAAAAAAAGCAGAAGGTATAACTTCAGGCGAATCATCATTTTTCACCGGCAACCCATCGATACCCCTGCCCCCTGATGGTTTCGATGGGGGCGGCGGTTTCATCGAGCCGGGTGATCTTCTTGCGCAGTTTGAGCATGTGGATATCCACGGTGCGCGTTTCGATATCGGCGTCGGCATAGTGCCACACCTCGGTCAGCAGTTCACGTTTGGAGACAATGCGGTTCTGGTGGCGATGCAGGTAGACGATCAGATCCATCTCCCGGCGGGTCAGCTCCTGCACCCGGTCGCCGCACACCGCCTTGAGGTTGCAGCCATCGAAGGTGACGCGCCCGCAGTCGATGCGTTCGTCGCCCAGGGGCTTGCCGCTGCGGCGCAGCACCGCTTCCACGCGCACCATCAGCTCGCGCAGGGAAAAAGGCTTGTTCACGTAATCGTCGGCGCCGGCCTTGAAACCGGCCACGATATCATCCTCGGCGCCCTTGGCCGTGATCATGATCACCGGCTGGGTCGGCTTGGCCCGGCGCAGGGCCTTGCAAATTTCAAATCCGTCCATGGTGGGCAGCATCACGTCCAGCAACACCAGATCAAAGGCGCCTGCCAGGGCGGCTTCAAGCCCCCGGCCGCCGTCGGCCTCGCCCTGGGCGGCGTATCCATTGAACACCAGCACATCCAGCAGCCCGTTGCAAATGGCCGGATCATCTTCCACCACCAGAATATTGATTTTGGGTGTCTGCATCTTCCCTATCCCGATGCCGATCTTTTCGGCAATGATTTGCGTTGTTGCAACATTAAGGGTTCGCGCAAAAATAAATTTACATTTTTAGGCGTTGAGGCGCTCACCCGGCAAGGCACAAAAATTAAAGAATATCGAGATATTCTGTATTTTTGTAACGTAGCCGGGTGAGATGGACCGGCGCATAAAAATGTGAAGTTATTTTTGCGCGAGCCCTAAACTATACACTACCCCATATCCGCCAACCTGCAAAGTAAAAGTTATGTAAAAAACAGCCCCCAAGCTTTTGCATTTCTTTGAATTGTCTTTTCTTTCAACTGACCTAAAATCGAAATTACATCTAACCCAAAAGACCTGAAAGGAGTAAAACCATGCGTACATACAAACAAAGTCTGATCGTTATTCTCGCCTTGATGGCGGCGACCGGTGCCGCCATGGCCTTTATCCGCGCCGATGGCGCTACGGCGCCCCTCAAACCGCCGGTCCGCCAGGCAGACGACGGGCGGGTGGCGCTCACCGTCCAAACAGTGCAAGAAAAGGTGCTCCGGCATTCCGACGGCAAAGTGGCCGTGGCCGTCACCCTGACCGCCGAACCACCGCCTCGGACGCAAGAGCGGCCCGTGCAGCCTGTCGACCTGGTGGTGGTGCTGGACCGCAGCGGCTCCATGGGCGGCGCCAAGATTGACGAGGCGCGTCAGGCCGTTGAACACCTCATCAAGCGCCTGACACCCCGGGACCGGCTGGCGCTGATCACCTATTCCGATGGGGTGCGGCGCATTGCGCCGCTGACCCCGGTTGACGGCCAGGGCGGCCACGATCTATCGGCCGCCGTGCGCCGCATCCAATCCGGCGGCGGCACCAACCTGGGCGGCGGCCTGCAAGCGGGCATCGCCATCTTTACCCAGTCACCGGAACCGGAACGGCAACGCAAAGTGATCCTCATCTCGGACGGCCTGGCCAACCAGGGCATCACCGACCCCCGGCGATTGGGGCAAATGGCCGCCATGGCCACCGACCACCACTTTGCCGTGAGCACCGTTGGCGTGGGACTGGATTTCAACGAACTGCTCATGACCACCATTGCCGATCACGGACTGGGCAGCTACCATTTCCTGGAAGATCCCCGGACCTTTGCCCAGGCCTTTGAAAAGGAATTTCAACACGCGCGCCAAGTGGCCGCCGCGGACCTGGAACTGCGCGTGCCCGTGGAAAAAGGGGTACGCCTGGTGGATGCCGGCGGCTATCCCATCGTTATTCAAAACGGACACGCCGTCATCCGCCCCGGCCAGCTTGTCGCCGGCCAGGAGCGCAAGTTGTTTCTCACCTTCCAGGTTCCCACGGACGAAACCGGCGACCATCTGCTGGGCCGCGTCCAGTTGCACTACCGGCACCAGGGTCGCTCCCACATCCTGAACAGTCCTCAACCGCTGCAAATCGCATGCGTGGCGGATGAAAAAGAAGTGTTCGCCAGCGTGGACGATGCCGCCTGGAGCAGACAAGTACTGCAGGATGAGTATAACCGGCTTAAAGAACAAGTGGCCTCGGCCGTGCGCGAAGGCGACGAACGCCGCGCCGAAGCGCGCATTCAGGAGTATGAGACCAAGAAACGCAACATGAATGCCGTCATCGGATCCGCCGCGATAGAGGAGCACCTGGACCGGGACGTAAAGTCCCTGAAACAAAGCGTGACCGACACCTTCACCGGCCCGCCCGCCGCCGCTGCCGCCAAGCAGAAGCAAAAAGCCAAAATGCTGCAGTACGAGAGCTACCAGGGGCGGCGCGACAAAAAATAGACAAATAGAAATAAAAGGAGAAGACCATGGGCATCATGACACGCATCATCAGGCTTTGGAAGGCCGACGTCCACGGCGTCATGGACCAGTTGGAAGACAAAAGCCTGCTGCTCAAACAGTGCCTGCGCGAAATGGAAAGCAGCTTAAAGCAAAAGCAGTCTCACTTGGAACACGTACGGCGAACATCCGAGCAGCTCCGCAATGATCTGGCCGCGCGCGGCAAGGAACAGGACCGCTTGGAGACCGATCTGGCCCTGGCCGTGCGCAAGGAAAAAGACGATATCGCCAAACTGCTCATCCGCAAACAGTTCGCCCTGAAGACCGATGCCGACCGGCTGGATCGCCAGTTGGTCCAACTCGAGGAGGAGCACAACCGCTTGTCCCACCTGCTGCAACAGCAGCAATCTCAGTACGACCAACTGAAAATCAAAACCGCGGCATACCACCGCCAGGCCGAACAGCAGGCCGCCAACCCCATGGACGACCTCACGTACGAATCCACCAGCGCCCAGGCGCCCACGGAAGAAGAGGTCGAACTGGAACTGCTGCGCTACAAGGAAACGGCGGCCCAGGGAGGTGCGGCATGAAAAAGCCGGTTCGCACCACCCTGGTCTTCGGCTTGTTGAGCGGCGCCGCCCTCTTTGCCGCCGTCCCGCTGCTCGCGAACCCATGGGGATGGTCCCTGGC
>JABDRH010000479.1 GCA_013041835.1 Desulfatitalea sp.
CTGCCTAAGGCAGCGGCCGCCTTGCTTGTTCGAAATAGGCGTCAGGCATCGATGTCGAACAAACGGCAGGTGTTGGCCCAGGTGATTTCAGCCAGCTCTTCTACCGGCTGCCCGAGCACATCGGCCAGCTTGTTGAGTACGGTGCCGACAAAAGCCGGTTCGTTGCGCCGGTGTTTGTTTCTTTCCGGTGTCGGTGTCAAGTAGGGCGCATCGGTTTCGACCAACAGGCGGTCGGCGGGGATGCGCCCCACCATGGCGCGAAGCTGCGCCCCCCTGGAATGAACGGTGAGGATGCCGGTGACCCCGATATAAAGCCCCAGCGCCAGATAACTGTCCAGCTCCGCATCACTGCCTGAAAAACAATGCACCACACCGCTTCGCCGGGCACGCCAGTGCGGTTTCAGAAGTTGCAGGAACCTTCCCCCGCTATCCCGTTCATGGAAAATCATTGGCACATCGCGCTGGCCGCCGATCTCCAACTGCCGTGTGAAACAACGTTCCTGGTCCGCACGGGGAGAGTGCATCCGGTTGAAATCCAACCCGGTTTCCCCCCAGGCCTTTACCTTGGGGTGGTCGGCCAGGCGGCAAAGATCCGTCAGGACCTGTTCATCGCAATGCCTGGCATCATGGGGATGCAATCCCACCGAGGCATGGATCCCATCATGCGCCTGCGCAATGGCGATCGCCCGGCGGGACGTGTCCTTGTCAATGCCCACCACCATCATCGCCTTTACACCAGCCTGCCTGGCCCGCGCGATCACCTGTGCCAAATCCTTGCTGTACGATGCATCGTCCAAATGGCAATGGCTGTCGAAAATCCTCACCTGCCGCATCAGCGTCGCTCCTGATTCACGTAACATGATTATCCCAAATGCCTGGCGATATCACCAAACGGCCACTTATTCAACGTTGGATGAAAACCGGCGCAAGTCCCGGTGAAACTGGCCGGCAAGGATTGGCAGCACATTTCACCGGAATTTGCCGTGCACCGGAAAAGGCTTGAGTGTCATATTATTATTTTTAATTTATAGAAAAAGTAATGAATTAATTTGACATGAATTGCGGCGTGCTTAATTTATCGCCAACGGCAAACCAAACAAGGTGCCCATTAGAAAACAACAGGTTATTAGGAGGTGTTCGTATGGAACTGATCAGATGGAATCCGAGAAATAATCTTTTCAATTTGCCCAGCCGCTTCGGCGCTTTGTGGGATGACTTTTTCGCGCCAAGCCGTCACATGACCGATAATGAAGGGCTGTGGGGTTGGAATCCGGCAGTGGACGTATTTGAAAATGACGATGCCATTGTGCTCAAAGCCGAATTGCCGGGGGTGGAAAAGGACAAGATCTGCGTGGATGTCAATGGACGTGTCTTGACCCTGAAAGGCGAGCGCGTTTCCGACAATGAGGTCAAGCAGGACAATTACTACCGGCGTGAACGGACCCAAGGGCATTTCCAACGCTCATTCGCGCTGCCTTCGGAAATTGATCCGGATACGATCAAAGCCAGCTTCAAGGATGGCGTCCTGAAGGTTGAAATGCCAAAACCCGAAGCCGTTAAACCCAAGCAGATCCCTGTAAATAGTTGATTCTCTCCTATCCTGAGGGTGCCAAATACCGGCCGGGGTATTGCCATCACCTCGGCCGGCCGAGGCATTTTGCGGTGACGGATAGACCACCGTTCGCCCTTATGGCCGCAATGCTTTCAGCCGCTGCTGGATAAATGGCACGATCTGTTGAGCCCCGTCACCACAACATACAAGGCGCCATTGGGACGGATGAAATCGTTGAGCATATCCACGATAATCAACCCATGGGTGGCCATGATGTTCACCGCGCTTTGCTGAGGATTTTTAATCCAACCGTTCCCCGGCCCGGTCGCCCAGGTTCCCGGAACGGTGGTAGGCATTGGTAACCGTCTGGTTTAAATAGTAGTGCGGCAGTTCCAGGCGACCGTCCATCAGCACCGGCGCGCTGGCGACATGGAGGCCGCCTTGCCGGGCGGCATCGAATACCTCGATTGGAACGCGGTCGGCAGCGGCATAGCGCAACCGGTCAACCCGGCTGATCCACTGTGTCACCTCAGACGCGCGGCAGCGTTCGAGTTTCAGTTGCGTCAGAAGCAAACCGCCCTCGACACCGTCTAAAAATTGGGTGACCCCATTGGTCAGGCCTTCCGGCAGACTGAGCCACACGCGACAGCCGGCGATGCCGGCGGCTGCCAACCGGGCCAACACCTCGAAGTGTGTATCGTTGGGATGCACGCAAATCGCCACGGCGCCCACCGGCACATGACGCAAGTGGTTTGCTTCGCCGCGCAGATGAAAGGGATCGACAGCCACATCGAACAGCGTGCGGGCATGGTGCAAGTAGCTGCGCAAGGCGCACGCCACGCGCGTGATATCGTCCCGGAAGGAAGCCATTTGCCCCCAGCGGCACTGTTGCTCCCAGCGTTGCGCCAAATCCAGCAGCGGCTCGGCCCGGGGAATCTTGTCCGCCGGCGGCGGGGCGATCTCGGTGACCTGAAAAAATTGACTGACATAGTTGGGGCCGCCGGCCTTGATGGCCGGCCCCACGGCCGACCGGCGCCATCCGCCGAACGGCTGGCGAAGGACCACCGCCCCTGTGGTGCCGCGGTTTACATACAGGTTGCCGGCCAGGATGGTGTCGGCCCACCGGTCGATCTCCCGTGGGTCGAGACTCTGCAAACCGGCGGTCAAACCGTACCCGGTCCGGTTGGCCAGCCTAACGGCATGGTCCAGATGGTCGGCCCGCATGACGCCCAGTACCGGCCCGAAGAGCTCGGTGGTGTGGGTGAACGAGCCGGACCGCACCCCCCACTTGATGCCCGGAGTCCACAGATGCGGGTTGTTGTCCAGATTGCGCGGCGCCAAGGCCCAGGTCTCGCCCGGCGCCAAGGTCGTCAAACCACGGCGCAAGACGCCGTCCGGCGGACGAATCAACGGTCCGATACGATTGTGAAACCGCCAGGCCGACCCCACCGCCATGCTTTGAGCGGCGTCCACCAGGGCGCTTTTAAAATATGAATCATCGTAAACTTCGCCTTCCAAAATGAGCAGCGAGGTGGCCGAGCACTTCTGGCCGCCGTGGCCGAAGGCCGAGGCGATGACATGGGCAATGGCCTGATCCCGGTCGGCCATGGCCGTAACGATGGTGCTGTTCTTTCCGCCAGTTTCGGCCGAAAGCGCCAGATCGGAGCGCTGGGCAAGCATGCTGCGCGCCGTTTCAGTGCCGCCGGTGAGAATCACGAAATCCACGCCGGGATGGGGGATAAGCTGCCGGCCGGCCGCAACTCCCAAGCAAGGCAGAAACTGCAGGGTGTGACGGGAAACGCCCGCCTCCCAGAAGCATTGACACAGCAGCCAAGCCGTGAGCACGGCGCTTGAAGCGGGTTTCAGGATCACGGTATTGCCCGCCGCCAGGGCCGCCGCGATACCGCCGCATGGGATGGCAATGGGAAAATTCCACGGTGAAACCACTACGCCCACGCCTTTGCCCCGGACCCTCAAGTGGGCACTGTTATCGAAGGCCCGCATGGAATAGGGATAGTAGTTTGTAAAATCAATGGCTTCCGACACTTCCGGGTCCGATTGGGTAAATACCTTACCCGTCTCGGCGGCCGCGGCCCCCATCAGATCGCCCCGCGCCCGGCCGATGGCCTGAGCCGCACGGCGCAGCACCGAGTGGCGCTGGGACAAAGAGCGGGCGCGCCAGCCGTCAGGATCGGCCTGGGCAGTGGCCACCGCCCGCTGAATATCCTTTTCATCGGCCATCGCGAAGCGTGCCACAACGACCTTGTCAGGCAGTTGATTCAGATCGAACACTGCCTGGT
>JABDRH010000487.1 GCA_013041835.1 Desulfatitalea sp.
GAACGTCTCACCTACGCCGTGATGCGCCGCACCCATGACATTTGCTTCAATCGGCAGCACCGCATGGCCCCGCTGTTTCACAAGTTGGCGCGATGCCTGGATGCGAACATCGGCCGGCAGTTGCTCAAAGAACTGGTGGAAGACCCGGCCAAATCTTTCCTCCTGCATTGCCGCAAATGCGGAGACTGCGCCATTGCGCATATGGGGTTTTTGTGCCCCGAGTCCCAATGCCCCAAACATATCCGCAATGGCGCTTGCGGCGGCAGCAACCACGGCCGCTGTGAGGTTTTTCCAGACCGTTGGTGCGTCTGGCACCGTGCCTACCTGCGTCTGAACCATGCCGGCGTCGCCGACCGAATGTTCGAAGGGTGTGTACCGCCCCGCATGTGGGAGCTCAATCAAACCTCCTCGTGGCTCAACTATCATCTGGGCCGGGACCACCAGAGCGTTGCCGGCGCCATAACGCGGCATTGCAAGACGGACACCTGCTTTAAATCAGCGTTTTAAGGGCCCCGAGCACCGCATCATAATCGGGCTCTTCGCTCACCTCCTGGACCAATTGGCTGTGACGCACCACGCCTTCGCGATCCACCACGAGTACCGCCCGCGCCAACAGCCGCAGATCATTGATCAGCAGGCCCGCGGCCTGGCCAAAGGCGGCTGTGCGGTGATCCGACAAGGTGATCACCCGTTCGACACCGGCCGCGCCGCACCATCTTTTTTGAGCAAAGGGCAGGTCCATGCTCAGGGTCAAAATGACCACCGCATCGCTCAGGCTGGCTGCTTCATTGTTGAATCGGCGTGTTTGCATGTCGCAAACCGGCGTGTCCAGGGAGGGAACCGAGGAGATGATCACCACTTTGCCCCGGTAGTCTGAAAGCCGGACCGCTTTGAGGTCATTGTTGATCAGTTCGGCATTTGGCAGCCGATCGCCGTTTTGGATGAGATTGCCGGAAAGGGTAAGGGGATTGCCGTGTAAAGTGACGATGTTGGATGGATTCACCATATTGCCTCCTTTGGGATGGTCGGTTGATTGAACCGCCTAACCATAATCTTTTGTCTTCCGAATGCAAGTTCACCATAGCTTCACTATCCGATTTCGGCGAATTGACATGGTATGCGCGGGCGGATGCCAGTAAGGTGTGGATGCAACCTTTATTTTGAACATATTTTCATAATTAGGGTTGACAGCCACATCGATTGAAATTATTTTGAACGCAGTTTCATAATAGGAGCCAGTTATGCCGAGGCCGAGAAAATGCAGGCGCGTGGGCCGGGTACCGGTGCACACCTTTTATAAGCCCCAGGGAGTGCCTTTGGAGGGACTGACGGGCGTCAATCTCTCCGTGGAAGGTCTTGAAGCGATTCGCCTGGTGGACGCGGAAGGTATGGATCATGAAACCGCCGCTGAACGCATGGCGGTTTCGCGGCCCACCCTTTCGCGCATGCTGGCCGAAGCACGCGGCGTGGTGGCCCGGGCTTTGAGCAGCGGATGGGCGATCCACATCGACGGCGGCAGCTACCGTATGGCCGGGCAACCCGGTCCCATGTCCGGCGCGGGCCGCCGATGCGGCGCCGGTGGCCGCGGGCGCAGGCGACCCAATGGGGCCTTGGACGAGGAATTATAAACGACCATCAACAGAAAGGAGACCAACATGCCGGGATTTGATCGAAAAGGACCGGCCGGACAAGGGCCGGCCACGGGAAGGGGATTTGGATATTGCCGAACGGTGGCCAGCGGTGCGCCGGATGGCGCCTGGGGCAATCGCCTGATGCAAGGTGTGCGGCGCCGTTGCCGCGCTTTTGGCAGCGGCTTTGGCCGGTACGCCGGTTTTTCAGGTGGCGGCCGTGGCCGGTTTCCCGCCGGAGACGAAACGGCTGGGCCCGTCGTTAATGTCCGCCCGAATATCGGTGGCAGGCGTGGCGGATGGGGCGGCGGCAGATAGCCCGCCGTCTTGCAGTCTTTTAACGGATATTTATGAGCGTACGCTCTTTTGTTGACATGGCAAAAATAGGGGTGTATGGCACATAATCAGCGTATGCTCATAATGACAAACGGCGTGGAATGGAAAAGGGTATGCCGAGACCAAGAAAATGCAGACAGGTCGACACCGCCCCTGATGTTACCTATTTCAAGCCGCGCGGTGTGCCGTTGCGGGATCTTGCCGAGGCGTACCTGCCCCTGGACGGGTTCGAAGCCATCCGTTTGACCGATCACGAGGGGCTCAATCATGAAGCCGCCGCCCGGCAGATGGGTGTCTCACGCCAGACCTTTGGGCGTATCCTCGCGGCGGCGCGGCAAACCGTGGCCAAGGCGCTCGTGGAGGGCATGGCATTGCGCATCCACGGGGGGGCGTACCGCCTATCCGCGGCGGCGCCTTCGAAGGCGGCCGGCGGGACGCCTGATGGGGCGCAGTCTGCAATAAAAACAACAAATGAACATGCCGTTGACGGCAATTGCAAGGAGACGAATCAAATGAACCGAATCGCCGTTACCAGTGAAGGCCCTACCCTGGACGATGCGGTGGACCCGCGTTTCGGTCGGGCGGCAGGCTTCATTGTCGTGGACCCGGACACTTTGGATTTTGCTTACGTCGGCAATGGTCAAAGCCAGGCAAGGGCGCAGGGCGCCGGCATCCAGGCGGCCGAAACTGTCGCCCGGGAGGGCGTCAGGGCCGTGTTGACCGGTTTTGTGGGCCCCAAGGCGTTCCAGGCCCTGGCCGCGGTTGGCATACAAGTGGCCCAGAACCTGGAAAATATGACCGTGCGGCAGGCCGTGGAACGTTATCAAAAAGGGGACATACAATGGGCCGAACGCTCCGAGGCCCAAGGCTTCGGGCGATGAAGATCGCCATTGCCAGCGGCAAGGGCGGCACCGGCAAAACCCTGGTCAGCGCAAGTCTGGCGGCCGTGTGGGAGCGTCCGGTCAAGGCCGTGGACCTGGATGTGGAGGAGCCCAATCTGCATCTATTTCTAAAGCCCGAAATCGATGGCACCCAGCCGGCCTATATGCCGGTGCCGGTGGTGGATGAGGAGAAATGTTCCTATTGCCGGGCCTGCGCCGAGCTATGCCAGTACAAGGCCATCTCGGTGTTGGGCAGCGTCGTGATGACCTTTACCGATATGTGCCACGGTTGCGGCGGCTGCATGGCGGTATGTCCCACCGGCGCGATCACTACCGGCCGGCGTATTTTGGGGGAAATCTCCTGGGGCCGGGCCGGCGGTGCGGGATTCATCATGGGCTGCCTGCGCGTGGGCGAGGCCATGAGCCCGCCCTTGATACGGCAGGTGCTGGCGCAGGTCAATCGCAAGGATCTGTCCGCCCCCACCGCCGATGTGCTGTTCGATGCCCCGCCCGGTGTCAGTTGCCCGGCGGTGAGCGCGGTGTTGGACAGTGACGTCATCGTGCTGGTGACCGAGCCGACACCTTTCGGCTTGTTTGATTTGCGGCTGGCCCACCAGGCGTTTGCGCCAATGGGCAAACCCATGGGAGTGGTGGTCAACCGCGCCGGGTTGGGCGATGAACACGTACACCGCTTTTGCCGGAAAAGCGGGCTGCCCATATTGGCTGAAATTCCTTACGATCGCAATATCGCCGGGACATATGCCAGAGGCGGCATTGTCGCACGGGACATGCCGTCAATGGCCAAGCGATTCGTTGCCCTGCAACGGGCCATTGACGACCTGGTTCATAACAAGGCGGAGGCGCACCATGCATGAAGTCGTCGTGATCAGCGGAAAAGGCGGCACGGGCAAGACGTCCCTGACGGCTGCCTTTGCCCATCTGAGCCGGGAGACGCTTCTGTGCGACCTGGACGTGGACGCCCCCGACCTGCACCTGATTCTCAATCCGTCGCCATCGCCGGCTGAACCTTTTTTTTCGGGTTTTGAACCGCAAATTGACCGGCAAACGTGCACCGCGTGCGGCACTTGTGCCCAAATGTGCCGTTTCGACGCTATTGCGGAGCGGGAGGGCAAACCGTGGGTGGATCTCATCCGCTGTGAAGGCTGCGGCGTATGCGTCCATTTCTGCCCCGAGCGGGCCATTGCGTTTTCACCCAAGCAGTGCGGGCAATGGCGGATATCACAGACCCGCTTCGGCCCCATGGTGCATGCCCAGCTTTATCCGGGCGAGGAAAATTCGGGTAAGCTGGTGGCCCATTTGCGCAAAGAAGCGCGGCAACTGGCTGAAAGCAGCGGCCTGCGGCTGATTCTTTCGGACGGACCACCGGGTATCGGTTGCCCGGTGATCAGCGCCCTGTCCGGCGTGGACCTGGCCGTCATGGTGACCGAACCGACCCCGTCGGGTCTGCATGACCTGAAACGGGTGGTGGAGCTGAGCGATCATTTCAAAGTGCCGGCCGCGGTGATCATCAACAAAAGCGATTTGAATGCGTCGATGGCCGACGACATTTCATCTTTCTGTGCGTCCCGGGGCATTCCGGTGCCGACCCGGCTGCCCCATGACACCGGCTTCGTGCACGCCATGGTGCAGGGCCGGACCATCACCGAACATGAGGACGGCGTCACTTCCCGTCACCTGCGCAGCGCATGGGCGGACATTCTCAAAACCCTACATGCCGTAAAGGCGGCATAAACCCGTTGAATTCAACACAAGGAGCATCATCATGGACAAGTACCTCATAGCGATTCCTTCCGAACACCCCGGCGGTCTGAATGCCTCTCTGGGCGCCCACTTCGGCCATTGCGATATGTATACCCTGGTCACCGTGGAAGGCGGCAGCGTCGCTGACGTATCGACCATTCCCAATGTGCCCCACCAGCAGGGCGGATGCATGGCACCGGTCCAATACCTGGCCGGCAAAGGCGTCCAGCGGCTCATTGCCGGCGGCATGGGCCTGCGCCCCCTGATGGGCTTCAACCAAGTGGGCATTGAGGTCTATTATGGCGCCGGCGCCAGCACGGTGGGCGAAGCCGTGCAGGCCGCCATCGAAGGCCGACTGGTCCAGTTTCAGCAAGAGCATACATGCGGCGGCGGGGCGCATTAAAGGCATCATGGATCACCCGCATCATCCCGATCAAGCGCCGGCCAACGCGCAGTTTCAACGCCACGCGCGCTTTCCGCGGCATATGGGCGTCATGTCCCATCCCCAGGGCCGGGCCGCGGGGGTGGGCAGTTGCGGTGACGCCGTTGAATTCACCCTGCGCATCGAGGGAGACACCATCATCGACATCGCCCACCAGCCCAAGGGGTGTGCATTCACCATTGCCTGCGCCAGCGCCCTGTGCACGCTGGCCAAGGGGAAAACATTGGACCAAGCCCTAACCCTGCAGCCCGAAGACGTGGCGCGCGAGTTGGGCGGACTGCCGGAAGACCACCAACACTGTGCCAGATTGGCCGTCAATACCCTCGGAGAGGCCATTGCCGATGCTTACAAGGCTACTGTCCTCTCTGGCAACAAGGAGGCCTGACCCCATGCCGATATTCGATATTGCCTGCGACCAGTGCGGTTTCAGCGGAGAGGTGATCGTGCTGAACGCCGACGACAGCCTGACGTGTCCCAACTGCCGGAGCACCCAGCCCCGCAAGCTCATGTCGCCCACCAGCAGTCTTACCGGCCGTGACACTCAGCCGTTGCCCGGACCCGGCGACACCCGTTGCTGCGGACAGCACCCTGCCCAGGCATCCTGTGCCGGGCCGGGCAGTTGTTGTGGAAAAATGCCTTGATACGTAATGGAACGAGTATGACTGAAAAGCAAATTATCCTTGTGGCCACTTCCCGGCCGCAGACGTTGGCCACCTTTACCCAGGCGATTCAGGCCCGTGATCATGTGATCCTGGTCCCGGCGAGCAGCCTGGACG
>JABDRH010000490.1 GCA_013041835.1 Desulfatitalea sp.
CACCCTATCCTGGCCGCCCTGGCCATGGCCATGAGCAGCATTTCCGTGGTCTCCAACAGCTTGCGACTGTCCGGGACTAAAATTGAATGAAGAACAATCGCTTACACGTTGCATGTCGATATCCGCCTGTAGTGAACCCTTTGATGAACCCAGACAAGGAGGACGTCAATGAAAGTCATTTTTTCAACCCTTTTTCTCGCGCTGCTGCTGGCCGTGTCCGCGCCGCCGCTGTTGTACGCAAACAGCGATGTGCAATTGATCACCAAGGAACAACTCAAACCGCTTGTCGACAATCCCGATCTGGTTATCGTCGATGTTCGCCGGGGCAAGGATTGGAAGTCTTCGGAATTTAAAATCAAGGGAGCGGTTTACGCCGATCCCGGTGACTATGAAAATTGGGCCGGCGTCTACCCCAAGGATAAAAAGCTGGCCCTGTATTGCGCCTGTCCCAACGAGGCGACGAGTGCCGGTCTGGCACGACGACTCATCGCCGATGGCTACAAGGATGTCTCTGCCCTGAAAGGTGGCTGGCGTGAGTGGTTCCGCGCCAAGTATCCTGTTGAAGACAAGTAAGACGCCCCAATGTTGCATAAAAAGATGGCCGAAAGGAAATAGACACCGGCAGGTATTGAAACTGCCGATTTCACGAAACTTAAAGCTGTTCGGTTTCCGGCAACTGCGGCGTGGAGATCATTTTTTGAAATTCATCCGGTTGGCTGGTGTACAGGGCGATGGCTTGATGCAGGCCCAGCTCGCTTACCACACGGATGCCTTGATGCAGCAGGTGGTACTGTGCCCGGGATTGGCGTTCGTTCAGTGAATGGGCCAGTTGAGATTCAAGGGAGCCGTGGAGCAGGCGTGCGAAGATTTCGGGCATGATGTCGGCCACCAGCCCGCCCACGATGGCCTCCTCCACGGCCATCCACTCGTCCACCACGGCTTTTACCGATTGTATGGAGTCCGGTTTTAAATCATGCAACCGGTTGCGGATGGCTTTTTCAGTGGCCGTGCGCAGGGCGATGTGCAAGGTTTCTTCCACCGGCGCCACCAGCACGTTTATGGGATTCTCGGCGCTGTTCTGCCATACGGTATAGGGCTCTTTTTCAAAGGAAATCTGAAAGTCTTCACCAATGGTCAGGTTGGAGGTATAGGCGCCGATTCTGCCGGTGAAGACCCGGTTGGCCAGCTTGATTTTGACTTTGTGGGTCGTATTCTCCTGGTTGAAAAACAGATACTCTTCCACATATTCATCGGCGATGTTGTGCACCAAAAAAGCGGTCACGCCTTCCTGGACGTCAACAGTCGTCAGGGCGGAAGGCATTTCCAAGGTGGCGATGCGCAGATAAGGATTGGGCAGACGGGTACGTTCCAGGGCGTAATGCACAGCATCTTTGCAGTAGCGCTCGAACAATTCTGCATATTCGCGGCGGGATTCGGGTACCACCAGCAGGCGCTTGGACGAGGCGGCCAGCTTCCATTTCAGGGTCACGGCATCCAGACGGGCAAGTACATTCTGAATTAAGTCCCTGTTATTATTTAGGTAGGCGATGTTTTCCCGGTTCAGCTTGTGATCAAACCGGCCGGATTCATCGGCCATCAGTACCAGGGGGCCTTCCAGGTCCTTGAGCTGAATCCACTCGAGCAACCGATCATAGTCTGCCGTGTTGTCGGCAATAAGTCCCGCAGCAGCAGGCACAGTTATCTGCGCAACAAGCAGGACGGCCATCACAAGTCGTTTCAAGGGCAACACAAGCAGCATCGCAACACATCCTATGCGGCGCGAATTCGATTTGGTCAATTCGATCATACCGACCAGCCGCCTTTTAGAATTTAGCAAAGAGCAGGCCAGCATACCCGCCGCGCCAGTGCCGCCGTTTGTCGCGTTGGGCCTGATGAAAAGTGACGGCGGCAACGTGTTCGTCAGACAAAAAGCGTTAATCTATTGACGCTTTTTGTCAGGCTGGTTTCCGGCCGCCCTGCTTGACGATTTTACCCGGTAAGGGTTTGGCCTTCAGGTGCGCCCCCCCTTTACATCCATTTATAGAAAGGCTAAGGTTGCCGGCATTAACATCGAGATGATTTGAGCGTGTCCATGAACGAACCTTATTTAAATGCCAAGCATCGCATGCTGCGCCGTACCGTGCAGGCCTTCTGCCGGGAGGCGCTGGGTCCCATCGCCGCCGAAATCGATCGGGAGGCGCGTTTTCCCTGGGAAGTGATGGAACAGATGGGCCGGTTGGGTTATTTCGGCATCATGGTTCCCGAGGCCTTGGGCGGTGCAGGCCTGGACGCCATCAGCTACGCCATCACCATCGAGGAAGTGTCCCGGGTCAGCGGCGCCATTGGTCTGTGCCTGAGCGTGCACAACAGTGTGGCGCTCGATCCCATCCTGTCCTTCGGCACGCCTGAGCAGCATCAGCGCTGGGTGCCGGACCTTTCGGCCGGCAACAAGATCGGCGCCTTTTGCCTGACCGAACCCAATGCGGGCTCGGACGCCGGCGCCGTCACGGCAACCGCTCTGACCGAGGGCGGCTTCTGGAACATTAATGCCAATAAAGTGTTTGTCACCAACGGCGGCATCGCCGATATCTGTCTGATTTTCGCCCGCACCGATCCTGCGGCCGGACGCAAGGGCATCAGTGTGGTGGTGGCTGAACGAGGCACCAAAGGCTTCGTGGTGGGTGATCTGGAGGATCTGTGCGGTATGCGCGCCAACCCGGTCACCTCCATCCGGCTTTACGACTGCCGGGTGCCGCGTGAGAACCTGCTGGGGCCGGCCGGCCATGGTATGGCCATCGGTCTGGCGGCCCTGGACAAAGGCCGTATCGGCATCGCAGCCCAGGCCCTGGGCATTGCCCAGGCGGCCCTGGACGAGGCCATGCGCTACGCCAATCAGCGGCGGCAGTTCGGTGCACCGCTGGCCAAGCACCAGGCCATCCAGATGATGATCGCCGACATGGCCACCCAGGTGGATGCGGCCCGTTTGCTGGTTTATCGGGCGGCATGGCTCAAGGACCAGGGCGCGCCCCTGCGCAAGGCCGCGGCCCAGGCCAAGCTTTTTGCTGCCGAAGCGGCCACCCTGGTCACCGATCTGGCCGTGCAAATTCACGGCGGCTATGGCTACTCCAAGGCCTATCCTGTGGAGCGCTACTATCGAGATGCCCGCGTGACGCGGATTTATGAAGGAACCTCGGAGGTGCACCGGATGGTGATTGCCAGGGAGGTATTGGATGGACACTAGATAACGGCCCATCCATTATTCATTCAACCATTCAACGGAAAACCAATGGCTTTTCATACCATCGTTTGTATCAAATCGGTCATGCGGGCAGCGTCCAAAGGGGCGGGGCGGCGTACACCGGAGAACAGCGAGCTCAACCCCTTTGACCGGCCGGCCCTGGAGGCGGCGCTGCAGCTCAAGGACGAGCAGGGCGGCTCGGTGACAGCGTTGTCCATGGGGCCTGCCGTGGCGACGGAGGCGCTGGTCGAAGCACGCGCCATGGGCGTGGATCGCGCCGTGCTGCTGTGTGACGCGGCGTTGGCCGGATCGGACACCTACGTAACCAGCCGGGTGTTGGCCGAGGCGGCCCGGCGCCTTTCGCCCTTTGATTTTCTATTGTTTGGCACACGCGCCGCAGACAGCGACACCGGTCAGGTGGGACCCCAGACCGCCACGGCCATGGAAATTCCCTTTGTCAGTGGTGTGCGGCGCATGATTCCGGCTGGCGAGCGGTGGCAGGCGGAACGTCTCATGGAC
>JABDRH010000497.1 GCA_013041835.1 Desulfatitalea sp.
GCTGGGCGGCGGCCTGGTGGCCGGGACCCTGGTGCTCATCGGCGGTGATCCGGGCATCGGCAAATCCACGCTGATGCTCCAGGCCCTTCACGGCTTGGCAGAGAGGAATGCCAAGGTGCTTTACGTCTCCGGCGAAGAATCGGTCCAGCAGCTTCGCCTGCGCAGCCGGCGTTTGGGTACCGGAACGAATCGGCTGCTGGTGGTGTCGGAGATCGACCTGGACGCCATTTTCAAGATGGTGGAAGAACACCGGCCCGATGTGCTGGTGATCGATTCGGTCCAGACCATGTATAGCAGCGACCTTGCTTCAGCGCCGGGCAGCATCGGCCAGGTTCGCGAATCCGCCATGCGCTTGATGCTCAATGCCAAGAAAAGCAACATTCCCACGCTGCTGGTGGGCCATGTGACCAAGGACGGGGCCATTGCCGGTCCCAAGCTGCTCGAACACATGGTGGACACGGTGCTCTACTTCGAGGGCGACCGCAACCACGTGTTCCGCATCCTGCGGGCGGTAAAAAACCGTTTCGGCTCCACCAACGAAATCGGTGTGTTCGAGATGGGCAGCGACGGTCTGAGGCAGGTGCCCAACCCGTCTGCGGTGTTTCTTTCCGAACGGCCCGACAATGCCGCCGGCTCGGTGGTGACGGCCACCATGGAGGGCACGCGCCCCATCCTGGTGGAACTGCAGGCCCTGGCCAGCAGCACCAATCTGGGAACAGCCCGGCGCACGGTGTTGGGTTTGGACCCTCAGCGGGTGGCCTTGCTGGTGGCGGTGATGGAAAAGAAGCTGGGCATGCCCTTGTTGGGCCATGACATCTTCATGAACGTGGCCGGCGGCGTCAAGATCGACGAGCCGGCCGTGGACTTGGCCGTGCTGACGGCCATCGCTTCGAGTTTTTTGGACAAGCCGGTCCCCGGCGATACCCTGGTGCTGGGTGAGGTTGGGCTGGCCGGTGAAGTGCGTGCCATCGGCAACATGGCGGCTCGCCTCTCCGAAGCGCACAAAATGGGCTTCACCCGCTGCCTGGCCCCCAAAGGCAGCCTGAAACGGATCGATACGCCGGCGCAGGTCGCCCTGATCGGGGTAGGGACGGTGGAAGAGGCGCTGGAGAACCTGACAGCATAGGACGAACCATCTGCCTCTACATTATCCCAATGGTGCAAAAAAATGGCCGAAAGGAAATTTTGCTATCACCACGAAGTACACCAATTTATTATTTTTAGATATTTTTGAATCCCTTCGTGTTCTTCCGGCCCTTCGTGGTAACATTTGGGCTTTTGAAGGGTCCATCAATATATGAAGCGGAAAAAAGGCGGTAAAGCTTCCCAATGGGCGGATCATTACACCCGTCGCGCCCAAAAGGAGAACTACCCGGCCCGTTCGGTATATAAGCTGGCCGAAATCCAGAAGAAGCACCGTGTCATCGAAAAAGGTGACCGGGTGCTCGATCTGGGGTGCGCGCCGGGGGCGTGGCTTAAGTACGCCGCCGAGCAGACCGGCGCCGGCGGGTCGGTGCTGGGCCTGGATCTGATGCCGGTCAAAGCGCATCTGCCGGCCAATGCAACCGCCATGCGGGGTGACATCCACGAGATGGTCCAAGATCCGAGCGCGGCCTTTGGCGGCGGTTTTCAGGTCGTGCTCAGCGACATGGCGCCGGCCACCACGGGTCATAAATTCAGCGACGGCGTGCGGTCCTACGAGTTGTGCCGGGCGTCCCTGGCCGTGGCCGACGAACTGCTGGCGCCGAACGGCCATTTCGTATGCAAGATTTTTCAAAGCGAGGATTTCAAGGCCTTTTGTGATCAAGTAAAAGTGCGGTTCGAGCGCATGCAGATATTCAAACCCCAAAGCAGTCGCAAAGCCAGCCGGGAGATCTTCGTCATCGGACTGGGCAAAAAGTAGGAGGCGTTATGGCAGGTCACAGCAAATGGGCCAACATCAAACACCGCAAAGGCGCCATGGACGCCAAGCGGGGCAAAATATTCACCAAGTTGATCAAGGAGATTACCGTTGCGGCGCGCCAGGGCGGCGGTGATCCCAACGCCAATCCCCGCCTGCGAACGGCGATTATCGCGGCCAAAGCGGAAAACATGCCCAAGGACAACTGGGAGCGTGCCATCAAAAAGGGCACCGGCGAACTGGAGGGGGTCAGCTACGATGAGTCCACATACGAAGGTTACGGACCGGGTGGGGTGGCCATCCTCATCGATTCATTGACGGACAATAAAAATCGCGCGGTGTCGGAGATCCGTCACGCCCTGACCAAGCATGGCGGCAACATGGGCGAAAGCGGCTGCGTGGCATACCTGTTCGATAAAAAAGGATACATCGTGGTGGAAAAGAGCGCCGCGGAAGAGGAGCTGCTCATGGAGGTGGCCTTGGAGGCCGGCGCCGAGGATGTACGCGAAGACGGTGACAACTTCGAGGTGATTGCCGACCCGGAAGCCTTCGAGGCGGTCCGGACGGCGATCGAGGCCAAAGCCATCGAGACCGTGGTGGCCGAAGTCACCATGGTGCCCCAAACGCTGACGCCGGTGGAGGGCGAAACGGCGGAAAAGCTGATCCGCCTCATGGACGCCCTGGAAGATTGTGACGACGTTCAAAAAGTCTACAACAACGCCGATTTGCCCGACGATATCCTGGGCGAGTAATCTTATGGTGCAGGCGGTGTACGACTCACAATTCACACATGCGGCATGCGGCGTCGGTTTTGTCTGCCGGCTCAATGGCACACCGACACACGGCATCGTCACGCAGGGCCTGCAAATCCTGGCCAACCTGGCTCATCGAGGCGCTTTTGCCTGTGATGCCGACACGGGCGACGGCGCCGGCATCCTGCTGCAGATGCCCGACCGCTTCTTGCGCGCCGCAGCCGGGCCGGAGGGTATCCAACTGCCCGCACCAGGGCATTACGCCGCGGGATCGGTCTTCCTCCCGCCGGACCACCAGCAGCAAACCGCCTGCATGCACGAGGTGGAGGCCGCCATCCGCCGGGAGGGGCAAACCGTGCTCGGCTGGC
>JABDRH010000265.1 GCA_013041835.1 Desulfatitalea sp.
GGCCCGGGCCATGACTTTTTTGGCCAAGGAGGCTTTGCTCGTGGGCGGTGTCGTGGCCATGGTGGACAGCAGCCGTTGCGCCGCGTGCCTCACCTGTGTGCGTGCCTGCCCTTACGGGATTCCGCGCATCCAGGAACATGCCCACGCCGTGATCGATGCCTCCCTATGCCACGGCTGCGGTACGTGTGTGTCCGAGTGCCCGGGCAAGGCCATTGAGCTCAAGCACTTTACCGATGAGCAACTCATTTCCAAGGCGGGGGCGTTGTTTGCCAGGGCTTAGGGCTTCGGTTCGGCATAAAAAAGTGCACCGCCTTGCTTGATCTTTGGCCGATCGGCTGTGGGTTGCATGCAAGGGCGAAAATTTGGATATGCACCCTTGCATGCGCGTTGCAGATGAACCCAATCCCGGCGCAATTCGGCGCAATTATTTTGCGCAATCCAAGAAAACCACTTAAGTGAAAGGGGCCTTAAGCCGAAAAAAAAGACAGAGGAATACCGACCGCACGCTCTTGGGGCCTTTGTTACCTAAGCGGCGGTAAGACCGGCCAAACAATGGGCTGTGGCCTGCTCTCCGATCGATGAATTTGGGAAAGGATCGCACCGGCTATGGAAAATGGAGTAATCGTCAATTATCAGCAGCGCAGACACGTGCGAAAACGCTATCATGCCGAAGTGGTCTTTGTATTCGGGGACCGGTTGAACCGGGGCACCATCGTCGATATTAGTCTCGGTGGGGCGTTTATCATTACGCCCAATGTAAACCTGTATTCCGCTGGAGATATCATTACCATCAGCATTCCTTTCCCCAATGGTCAAAGCAGCGTCAAGCGCAAAGCTCAGGTGCGTTGGCTGAACAGTGAAGGCATCGCCATTGAATTCCTTTTCACAGCTGTCATGTAATCCCCAATGTTGCATAAAAAAGACGGTCTCCAATTGACCCGATCCTTACGTTCACGGTTTGTTAAAACCGCTGAGTAGTGTCCTAATTCGGTCATTTCAATACCAGCAACCGTTTGTTTACTTTCCACTATTTTGTTTTCGGACGGCGGTCCCATCTTTTACACGGGCCGCAGTGCAGCACGTACATGAACTCCACGGCGTAGAGCAGGGCGATGGCCGAGTAGAAGATCCATAGCAGGATGATGCACACTGAGCTCAGAGAGCCGAAAAGAACGTTGATTTGCGATACATGCTGGATGTAGATGCCGAAAAGGTAGCGTGCCGCCATCCACAGGGTGGTGAATAGCAAAGCGCCGGCAATGCGATGCTTGCGGTGGATGGGAAGGGATAAGAAGATCTTGACCGTAATCAGAAAAAAAAGCGTCAACAGCAGGGCCGAAACCATATCGATTTGATTGAAAATGAAGTAGTCAATGGCCAGAGCGTATAGGTCGTGCATGAATGGGGTGTCATCCAGGTAGGCTTTTACCGGTTGAACGGCTTCGGCCGCCACGGTGCAAAGAAAATTGGCCATAAAAAAAACCAGGATGGCGAATACGCTCAAAAAAGCGTACATCATATGCCCCTTGAACAGCGTGCGGCGCTTAAGATGAAAGATGCGGCGAAACGACTCTTCCAGGGATTTGAACAACAATCCGCTGACGATGGGCATCATGAGCAGATTGATCGTTGTGAACGAGCCGAGCCCGACTGAATCGATCAGGTGGGTTTGCACCCATTGGCGTGAGACGAAAGGAATGAACTGGGTGACGTCGTCCACCAGGATGGCCACCATGTTTTCGGGAAAAAGGCCAGGCAGAAAGATGTTCTTGATCAGATTCAGCAAAAAGAGAAACAAGGCTGAAAATGGAATGATGGAGAGCAGAAACACAAAAGAGATGGAGGCGGACACCGTCACGCATTCGTCCCAGACAAAATTGCGCGCCGCCAACCCGAAAGCCCTGAATACGAAACCTGTCTTTTGCTTCAGGCGATAGGTGCCCGGCCCTGGATAACCGGCATATGTGCGGTGGTATACAATTCGTGTGGTCATTGATCAGATTCTTTTGACATCCTATATTGCACCGATTGACCCAATAAAAGTCGTTGATCCGGGGCTGTTGGAACCAACCCGGCTCATTTCGGTCATCCGCCATGACAGTGACAAAGACGGCGGAAAAGATATGCAAGCAAATATTGTGCCTATTTTAATTTTTACAGGGAGTATGATTTAATATCAAGATTCTATGCGCAAAGTCGGCGTTGCCTCTAACGGTGTTGACGAAAATGGTCTGGCAAGCAGACAATTTTTGATAGGATAGCTAATTGTCGGTCGCTCTTGTTGATGGCATGCCGCATGCGTTGCATCGGCCGTCCGGCCCGATGATGCCGATGCAGCTTTCGTCGCTGCATAGCGTGCGGTTTTCCCATTCATCGTTCATGACGGGTTCTGCCGGATCGGTCGTTTCACCTGGGTCGGCTGAAGTGGCTGCTGTGTGCGGTGCCTCGGCCTCCGGCCGATCGTCGGGGGGAAATGCGGCAAGCGGTTCCCCTTCAAAGGGCATGCCGCATGCGTTGCATCGGGCGTCCGGCCCGATGACGCCGATACAGCTTTCGTCGCTGCACAGGGTTCTCGTTGCCCACTCGTGATCCAGATTGTCTTCGGTATTGTGTTTCTCGGTCAATGTCGCTTACTCCTTCATGTTGCTCGCCCTGATGAGGCGCCGACGATATTTAGGCAGCAGGTCCAATGAATTCCAGGGAGTATACTTTTATATAGACCGGATGTCCATACAACACGAGCCGATGAAATTGGAATGAATCGAGGGATGCCACCGATTCGCCCAAGCGCTGGCGCCCTCCATCTAATTTTGATAAAAAGCAGCATCGGCACGAAACACCCAACCCAGCGGAGATGGCTGTCAGTCCATGAATCCCTTTCTGGCCACATTGCGCGAGCGCCATCTGCAGGGTGAGATTGGCGGCATGACCGCCGTCTGCTCTGCCCACCCCGACGTGCTGCGCGTGGCCATGCGTACGGCATTGGAAACGGGTCATGCGTTGTTGGTGGAGGCTACGGTCAACCAGGTCAATCCTCATGGCGGCTACACCGGCATGACGCCCGCAGCCTTTGCTCGGCAGGTGGGCGAAATGGGCCGTG
>JABDRH010000266.1 GCA_013041835.1 Desulfatitalea sp.
CATCAGAGGCTATTAGGCTCACCCGGGATCCTTCTGCGCTTTATCGGGAGATTGAATCGTCGCCCGCAGACTGTTGGGTTGTCATCGATGAGGTACAGAAGGTGCCGGCCCTTCTCGATGAGGTGCACCGGCTGATCGAAAATCACGGGCGACGGTTTGTCCTCTCCGGATCGAGTGCCCGCAATCTTCGCCGGGGCGGTACGAACCTGCTGGCCGGTCGGGCACTGGTCACCCATATGTTGCCCTTCGTTTCCGCTGAACTCGGTGAAATCTTCTCTGCCGATAAAATGCTGGCTTATGGTTCCCTGCCCATGGCAATACTTGGGGAAGATCCGGTTGCATATCTCACCACTTATGCCGACGTCTATCTGCAGGAAGAGATCAAGGCCGAGGCATTGACACGCAACCTCGGCAATTTCATAAGATTCCTCGAAATCGCCGCTCGGCAGAACGGACAGATCACCAACGTGTCCGGGATTTCACGGGATGCGGCGGTCAGCCGCCAGACGGTTCAAAACTACTTCAGCGTCTTGGTTGACACTTTGATCGGTTACTGGCTCGCCCCATGGAAACTCAAACGGCGCACCAAACAGGTACAGCACTCGAAATTTTACCTCTTCGATCCCGGAGTTGCCCGCGCCCTGTCCGGCAGGGTCGCTTACCCGGTGACCCACGAAGAGAGAGGCTCCCTGTTTGAAACCCTTATACTCAATGAAATTCGCTGCTACCTGACCTATGCAAAGCGTCCTTACAAAATTTATTTCTGGCGAAATTACGATGGGATAGAGGTTGACTTTCTCTGTGAAACCACAGCCGGGTTTGTCGCCGCCGAGTTCAAGTCTTTGAATCGGTGGGACAAGCGATTCAGCAGAGGGCTTCAGCGTATGCGGATAGAACTGGGGCCGCAACCGGTCTCCTGTTACGGCGTCTATCTCGGGGACCGCGCTGCATTGTTGGATGAAGTCAAAATCCTGCCGGTCGGTGATTTCCTCGGAAAGCTTTGGAACGGAGATATCCTGCAGTGAATGCTGTCCATTGAGAACTGCTGCGCGAATTCTTACATTTCCCAGTGAGCATCACCGAAGAAATTGCCATGATTCTTGGCCACAAAGCGCTCGATGGCTTTGCGTTTGTCACCCAGGCGAAATGAAGGGCCGTGCCCCGGGTGGCAGATGGCATCATCCGGCCAATGGAGCACCACATTGCGCAGGGTGTCCAAGGTTTCCTGAAATCCTTCCGGGGACCAGGTTTTGCCGGGGCCACCTTCGAAAATGGTGTCGCCGACAATAAAAATGGGGATGTTTTCAACACCGAAACTGACTTGGTCATCTGTATGGCCCGGCGTGGGGTAGGTAATCAGACGATGGTCGCCCACATCGATATATTCACCGGCTGTCAGCCAGTGATCCGCATGGATGGCGCTGCGACCACCGGGCCCTTGATGGGCCACGACCGGCACCATAAGTTTGCGGCGCATTTCATCCAAAGCACCGACATGATCTGGATGGTCGTGGGTGAGGAGAATTGCGATGGGGGTGCTGTTTTCAATCAGGCGCATTAACTGGAAAGGGGCGGCACCCGGATCGATGAGAACGCTCTTTTGGGTATGCGGGCAGGTCAAGCTATAGGCGTTCATCGCCCAGGGACCGACGGATTGGTGGCTCAGTTGCATGATCGGGGTCCTTTGTTTGGGTTAATTTCGCGCATAGCCGAATATGTGTGGCGAAAAGGGCGCCCATTTCATTTTTATCATAAAGCAGTTCATATCGACATCTGTAAAACCGGCGTTTATGATGGTTTGATGGGTGTTCCGGTTCAAGTGGCAGCCTTCAAACAGCCAGCGCCAGACAGGCAGCAGCCGTTCCTGAAACCCGCGTCGGCGCGTCCCTGAAATGGCGGCCACATGCTCCAGAAAGATATACCGGCCGCCGGGTTTGAGTATGCGACGGATTTCCGAAAGCACCTGCTCCGGTGATTGCACGGTACATAAGACAAGTGTGCCGACAACCGCGTTGGCGGTGTTGTCCGGCAGATCGATCTGTTCGCCCCGGATGGACTTGATGTTGAGGTCTATCCGACATCGCCTTGCCTTGGCGGTCAGGCGCGCATGTATGGCCGTGTTGGGTTCAATGGCGATGACCCTCGTACCGGGTTTATAGTAGCGGAAATTGGCACCCGCACCAGGGCCGATTTCCACCACGGTTTCCGGCAGGGATCTGTAGATACTTCGCTTATGGCGACCATAGATACGGTCCATCAGATTATCAGCACGGTGCAGAAACCAGGCGTTGAGTCGTGAGCGGCTTTTATGGACATGGCCTGTAATATTGAAAATACACCTCCTCAGGCCGTGCTGCCCGATTGTTAGTGTTATATGCGTTGTTGTATGGGACAGTATAGGCACGTTGGCGGTCAATGCAATGGCCAATGATCACGATCGGAACTGCCAATTATGGATGGACACTAATTGGGTACCTTGATCCGGAGATTAGGATCACCTTGAATTGTGAATTAATCCGATCGAACCTGTCGCATAGCGCTTTATCAGACCGGATAGCCCGTTGAAACTGCCGACAGTCTTGCTCACGGTCGAATAAGTCACTCCAAGCATGCTGCCAAGCGCTGGGTTGGAAAACTGTCCGGTTTTCCATTTGAAAGGACCACAGGGGGTCCAGTGCCTATCCAGGCAAAGGCATTTCCATGACCTGCGTCACGTTTTTTACGTGACGAAAGCCAACTTTTTTCTCCATGAAGCAGTGATAAGGTCCGATCCAGTCGCAACGATTCACCCCCTAACAAAGGAGAAAGAAAATGAGAAAAAACAAACATCCATTTATTCTTATGAGCCTATTAGTCCTTTTGTTGGCATCGGCCGGGGCCGGTAATGCCCAGCCTGGGCCGGACCAGGACATGAGCGATTTTCCTCCGTGGATATGGCCCTACATCCGTCCGGTGGAGATCTTCACCATAGCGGTCACCGACGTGGAAATGACTTTTGATCAGGCCGCCAAGGGTTTGCAAGAGGCCGTTTTGCTGCAATGTAAATGCTTCACGGCGGGAGATTATAGCTTCAAGGAGTTGATAGCCATGGTGGACGCACAGTTCAAAATGCAATTGGTCACGCTTCATTTTGCTCAAACCAAGGTGGCCGGGTTCGGCATGGGCCGCATGATCGCCTATGATGACGATGATTGGTGCGGCACGCCGCCCAAGCCCTGGCCGTGGCCCCATTATTTGCTGGACCTGGTTACGCTGCAGGCTGATATTTTCAGGAAACAAT
The DNA here is from genome assembly GCA_013041835.1 of Desulfatitalea sp. Taxonomy (GTDB): domain Bacteria; phylum Desulfobacterota; class Desulfobacteria; order Desulfobacterales; family Desulfosarcinaceae; genus Desulfatitalea. The sequence goes on from JABDRH010000266.1 coordinate 3,281, forward strand.
TGCCGAACCTGTTCAAGCTGACGCGGGAAGAAACAATGTTTTTGAACGCCCATCTCGATAGGCATGTCACGGAATTTGCGATTGCATTGGAATAAGGGCGATAGATAAAATACCTATCTGCATAGAAGCTGTTTCACCGCGCGAACCACCACCTCAACGGCCCTATCGATCTGCCCGGCACCAGTCATGCGCCCTACGGAAAAACGCACCGTGCCCTTGGCCCATTCAAGCGGCACGTCCATGGCTTCCAATACATGAGACACAGAGACGGTATCGGCATGGCAAGCCGCTCCGGCAGAGGCACATACCGTATCGCCGATTGCTTCCAACAATCGGTTGGCCTCCAGATTTTTGAATGCCAGGCTGGCGGTGTTGGGCAGACGATGTTCCGGGTGGCCGTTGAGGCGAACATCGTTCAGTTGGTGAACAATCCCTTCATGGAGCCGGTCCCGCATGGCTTTCATGTGCGCGGTATTGGCATCCAGGTCACGGGCGGCAACTTCACACGCTTTGCCCAGACCAACGATTTCCAGTACATTTTCGGTGCCGGCCCGCCAGCCATGTTCCTGGCCCGCGCCGTGGCAGAACTTTTCCGGAAACATGCCCTTGCGCACAAACAGGGCGCCGATGCCTTTGGGCGCATAAAGTTTGTGTCCGGCCACGGAGAGCAGGTCAACGTTCATTTCCTGAACATCGGCAGGGATCTTGCCCAGCGATTGGGCCGCGTCGGTATGCACCACAATACCGTGCCGATTGGCGATAGCCGCGATATCGGTAATGGGCTGAACCGTGCCCACCTCGTTGTTGGCATGCATGATGGTGATCATGATCGTGTCAGGCCGAATGGACGCCGCCACGGCTTCAGCCGTCACCATGCCTTGGCCGTCCACCGGCACATAGGTTGTATCGATCGCCTCCTTTTCAAGATACCGGCACACTTCCAGCACCGCCGGATGCTCAAAAGCGCTGGTGATGATATGCCGTCCCTTTTGCTTCAGCGCCCGGGCGATGCCTTTGATGGCGTGGTTGTTGGATTCGGTGCCGCCTGAGGTAAATACGACCTCCTCAGGCAGGCAGTTTAGCAGTTCAGCCACTTGGTGGCGTGCGTTTTCAACGGCCTTCTTGGGTCCGGCACCATACCCATGGGCACTGGAGGGGTTGCCGAACTCGCTTTCCAGAAAAGGCCGCATGGCCTCGATCACCTCGGGGTCGTGAGGCGTGGTGGCGTTGTAGTCAAGATAGATGGGTTTTTGCATCCAAGCACTTCCTTGTTGTTCAGGTCCGATTCAACGAAGGTAACTTTAAATGGAGGCCTGCCCCTGACCCTTTCTATAACTTCTACGAGACAAGAGCAGGCCTGATGTTGATCCACTTTTTAATCTATCAGGTCCTATTTGCTGATAGTGTTTCGCGGAATTGTTGGACGCTACCATGGATCAGGCTTTTAATGAGTCCATGAGTACCGGGATAATCTTGTTGGAAAATTCCGGATCAAGGGCAACACTATTATCCTCAACATGAATGAGTTCATTACGGACATTAAAAAGACCCGTATTGAATTTACCTTCAACATCAATGAATTTTTGAGCCATGCCGATGGCCCCACCACTTTGCATCTTCACAACGGACCAAAGAGGATTGATAATAAAATTCTTGTATTTATCATCATCATTGACATCTGCTGGCTGCAACTCCCGAAATAGCTCCACTTTTTCCTGAATAATTGGCTTAAACTCTTCTTCCAATGTGCTGATTGCTTTATTTAACGCTTTTTCCTTAAGGCCTCCTAACATACTTTCTCCTTTCATAATGTTGACGAATTTCGTGCCAAATTCTGAAAACAAAAGAGTTTCCTCTGTCGTGGTTTCCAGGATAAACTTTTTCACTTAAACCATCTTGGCGGTCCGTGTGGGCTATCGGCAGTAGATATTTAAGTGTTTCTTATAAATTTTAAGTAGTAATAGGTTTCAATACCAAGTTAATAGTTCTTTTTATTGGTATAAGAGCAGCGCCAATTTTCTTCAAAGATCGGAGCTTGCTTTTTATGCAGGCGACTATGTCAAAGGTACGATTGTATGTCAATGCTCAACCCCATACAAAACGCTGTATGGGGTTGAGCATTGACATATGGCGGTACCTAAAGCCACACATTGGCATGTGGCATGTGGCATGTGGCATGTGGCATGTGGCATGGGGTCGGACCAAGCAGAATTACAAAATATCAGCGATTTACACTAAAAATATGCCCTTTTTGGGCGCTTAAATCGATGTTTTTGGGGTCAAAAAGAACGGTTTAAGAAAAAGAGATCTTGGATAGCTGGGGTACGGTTTTTTTGGCCTTGATCCTGATAACGCTGATTTAATGAAATCCCGGTGGCAGATCCAGATTTGAAATTTCCGCCATTGCTTCGTCGACAAGACGTTTGGGAAAAATTTTTAGATCTGTCGGGTTAAACTCGTATTGCGGCATATGCACTATTGCCAAGAAGGCCACCACAAAACTCTGATGACGATCTCTTTTTTTCTTTATTGGTTCTCGGTCTGTCTGTTTACTCAACCACAGTTTATGTAGTGCAAACGCCCGGGGATAATGGTTGCCGGATAGCCGTCATCTCCAATAACCACCTGTGTAAATATAGGGGAGGAGATAAGCCACTGCAGATTGCGCACCTCAGCTGACTCCAGAGCCTCAGGACCTGCCATTTGCCTGCGTTCTTTTACCATTACCGAACGAGGCTCCGGTTTAACTAAATCAACCATGAAACCTGTTTTATTCGTCGCCCGAAATCGTTGATGTTCTACCTTTTTAAATGAACGATCCGCTTTTTGCAGTAGCTCAATTAATCTGGTTTCCTTAGCGGTGCCATCATAATACAGCCAGATTTAATCGGGGGACAGTCGCGTCGGTATGCATCACAATACCGTATCGATTGATGATAGCCGCGATAACGGCAATGGGCTGAACCGGGTCCACCTCGTTGTTGGCATGCATGATGGTGATCATGATCGTGTCAGGCCGAATGGCCTCGATCACCTCGGGGTCGTGAGGCGTGGTGCCGTTGTAGTCAAGCTATATAGGCTTTTGCATCCAAGCATGTTTTAATTGTTCAGGTCCGGTTCAACGAAGGAAACTCCCATTGGAGGTAATCAATTGTTCCATTCTTTTTTGTCTTCCTACCGGAACGTATCGGCAAATTGCTCCGCTTCGGAAAAGGCCTTTAAAAGCATCTCTTCCATCATATTCTTGCCGATACCAAAATTCTTTTCTGCTGTTTTAAGCAGACGTTCAGTGCCATCATCTTCGTCAAAATACCGTACCAGCGAGACCAGTCGTACAGCAGGATCTGCCGGTGACTGCTCAGAAAGATCATGATGACCGGCAATGGCATGAATCAGATATTCTGGCAGCTCCCACCCTTCAGCAGCCAATGCACCGATAGCCGGATGATCGTAGCCGAGTAGCGCTCGTTCCATGAAATCGATATCCGCTTCCCTATGCGCGTGCCATTTAATTAGAAGATCTTTGTAAAGTGGGTTCTTTCCTTCGGAAATTAGTGGAATGGCCATATCTTGGAGCAAAGCCGCAGTGAAACTCTCTGCCTGAGTTGCGGCGTGTAGATGAAGGGCTATCTGTTTGGCGAGACAGGCCCGCCGGGCCGAGGCCTGCCAGAAACGGGAGACCTCCATACAGTTCAGTTTGGGAGGAATGGTGGTAGAGACAGCATAGGTTAAAAGCATGGATTCTAGTCGGGAGCGACCAAGAATGGTGACAGCGTGATGGATATTTGAAACTTTGGTGACTAGGCCGAAGGCGGTGGAGTTGACCAGCTGAAGGATTTTAATGTTCATGCCTGGATCCATTTGGATCTGGTCGGCGATATCCTTAATCTCAGAATGAGGATCCCGCAGCATCCCGAGAACATTCATCACCGCCGCTGGAAAACTTTGCAGCTCATAACCACCCAACAAAGCTTTTAGTTCTTCCTTGGGGGCCGCCTTCCTTCGTTTAAAAAAATCAAACATGGTGAATCAATCTCCTCGCTTGGCCATTTTATTGGTAAAGATGGATAAAAGTCCACCGATCAGGATGTAGCCTATAAAAACCTCACAGATAGTAATAATCCTGGCAACAGGCGTAATCGGAACAATGTCGCCAAATCCTAGAGTGGTGATGGTTACTACTGAGTAATAAAATGAAGCAATCCAGTTATCATGCTTTCCGTAATCGACCCCACAAAAAGCATAGAGAAAACTGAAAATAGCTATAATTCCAAAAACCCAAAGACACCAGCGGCCAAGGCTTCTTCCGCAATCACTGGTTATTGACCAAACGATATAAACCATGCGGTTTAATTTGCTTTCATCCCTGAATTCCTTGAGATAATTCTCATCTACAACAAAACGTCGCAGTTGATAGGCCCCGGCAAAGTTGATATCACGTATATCCACTCCGTACCATTTAGCCTTTTCATACCCTTTAACCTGGCGCAGTCGTGCATCCCGCATGTCTGCGTTATTCATTATAGCGCTGGCAAAATTGGCGAGTGACATATCAGCCTCTCGAAAATCAGCTCCGGTACAATCCGTCTTAAAAAGCGTTGCTTCCCTCAATCTTGCTCGATTGAGTTTGGCATGCCGTAAATCGGCCTCGGTTAAATCTGCTTTGGTAAGGGTCGCATCGGTTAGTACAGTATTGAACATCTTGGTTTTTTTCAATGTTGCCATCCCAAGACCTGCTCTTTCGGCATGGGCATCTTCCAGGTTGGCTTCCGAGAGATTAGCTGCAGTCAATTCGGCATCATTGAGTATTGCATTGACCAGGCTTGCCTTGCTAAAATCCGCTTTAAAAAGATGAGTTCCGCTAAGATCAGCCTCCGACAAATCAGCTTCGGCAAAATTGGCTCCTATGAGATTCAAGCCAGTTAAATTTTCGCCGCGCAGTGATACGCCTTTAAAATTAAGTTCTGCTGGCGGGATTATTTCGTTTGGATTGTCATGGAGCCGTGAGATAATCTTAAGTGCATCTTCTTTTGTAACGAAATTTAGGGCCATGTTTTACCTTTTCTTAATCCTGGCGCAGTCAGGTCCAAGGCCTTACTCCAGCGCGCGGAGCGAACGAAGCGTTAAAAAATCCCATTGAATTTTGGCCATCTTATTTATGCAACATTGGGGTTATTCTAGAGCGGCCATGCCAAAGCCTTCGCGAATGTAATTGACAAGCGGCCGGGCGGTGAATTCCGTTCGCCAGTATCCTTTCC
>JABDRH010000513.1 GCA_013041835.1 Desulfatitalea sp.
GGGCATTGGACATCTGAACGCCCAGCGGGCCGGTGTACTGTCGGGCGGGGAACGGCGCCGACTGGAAATCAGCCGGGCCTTGGCCACCGACCCGGTGTTCATCCTGCTCGATGAACCATTTGCCGGGATTGACCCGCTGGCCGTAGCGGACATCAAGAAAATCATCGGGCATCTCAAAAAACGCGGCATCGGCATCTTGATCTCGGATCACAATGTAAGGGAAACTCTGGAGGCGTGCGACGAAGCATACATTCTGGCGGAAGGCGAGGTGATTGAAGCAGGCCCGCCGGAGGCAATCGCCGCCAGCCAGATCGCGCGACGCATCTATTTGGGCGACGAATTTAGGTTATAACATGGCGATTGAACTGCGACAGCAACTTAAACTGACCCAGCAGCTGATCATGACGCCCCAGCTGCAGATGGCGATCAAACTGCTTCAGTTGTCACGCCTGGAGCTCATGGATGCCATCCGCCAGGAGTTGGAAGAGAACCCCACCCTTGAGGAAACCCAGGAGACTGTCTCAAAGGATCAGTTGGCCGAGGAAAATCCAGAAGGCGTCCAACTGACCGAACGGCCCAAAGAGGTCACCATCGATGAAAAAATTCCCAGTGACATCGATTGGAGCAACTACATCGATGAATACAACGCCCCGGGCCGCGTGCGGCACGAGACCGAAGACCGCGACACGCCCCAGTACGAAGCCTTCATCTCCCATAAGGAATCATTGAGCGATCACCTGCTGTGGCAGTTGCTCATGGCCTCTCCCAGCGAAGAAGAAAAAAAGATCGGCAGCCTGATTATCGGGAACCTGGACAAGGACGGCTACCTGCAAACCAACGCCGAGGATTTGGCCCAGCAGGCCGAAGTCACGCCCGACGACATCGAAGAGGTGCTCTTTCTCCTGCAAAGCTTCGATCCCATCGGCGTCTGCGCCCGGGACCTGAAAGAGTGCCTGTTGCTGCAGGCGCGCAACCTGGGGCTACAAAACACCCTGGTCACCCAGATCATCAGCGACCACATCAATCACCTGGAAAACAAGAACTACAAAGCCATCTGCCGCGCTCTTAAGGTGACCTTGAACGAAGTGATCTCCGCCGTCGAGATCATCACCAACATGGAGCCCAAACCCGGCCGGGAATTCAGCGAGGACGAACCCCAATACATCACCCCGGATATCTACGTTTACAAGACCGAGGACGACTACGCCATCGTGATCAACGATGACGGCCTGCCCAAACTGAAGGTGAATGCCTTCTACAAGCAGGCCATCACCCGGGACAAGGAGGTGGGCGGCAACGCGCGCAACTACATTCAGGACAAGTTACGTTCAGCCGCCTGGTTGATTCGCAGCATCCACCAGCGGCAAAAAACCATCTACAAAGTGATGGAAAGCATCCTCAAATTTCAAAAGGAGTTCTTCAATAGCGGCATCACCCATTTAAAGCCCATGGTGCTCAGGGATGTGGCCGAGGATATCGGCATGCACGAATCGACCATCAGCCGGGTGACAACCAACAAGTATGCTTATACGCCGCAAGGCATTTTCGAACTGAAGTACTTCTTCAATAGCTCTATAAAACGGGTTCATGGCGAAGCCATCGCATCCGCCAGCGTGCAGGCCAAGATCAAACAGTTGATCGAATCCGAAGACTCCCGCAAACCCTATTCCGACAGTAAAATGGCGGAGCTGCTCAAGGCGCAAAACATCGACATCGCAAGACGAACCGTGGCCAAGTATCGTGAAATGATGGGTGTCTTGCCGTCAAGCAAACGCAAACGGTTTTCTTGATCAGTGCCCATGAAAAAGTTGCAATCGGAACATCAAGTCATAGGTTTAAGGTCGCAGGCAAAAAAGAATTGCACCAGATTGCTTGTCTTTGCGCTCGTCCACGGCGTTCCATCCACCGGCATCTATCCGGATGCACCGGCGGATGCGCCTTGTCGACGAGCCCAAATCCGGTGCAATCTGGTGCGATTCTTTTTTGCCTGCGACCTAACGTGCCGGTGCGAACCAGAACACCGGTGTGCGCCGGATCACAGGGACCCCTATCATAAAGGAGGCATCGTCTATGCAAACATCCGTTACCTTCAAGAACCTCGACCCCTCCGATCACCTTAGAGCCTATATCAGCGACAAACTGGACCGATTCGACAAATACTTGCATAATCCCGGCGAAGCCAACGTGGTGCTCTCGGTGGAGAAGTTCAGGCACATCGCTGAAGTCAACCTCGTAGGCGATCGCATGACCATCAACGGCAAGGAAGAAACCGAGGACATGTACTCGGCTATTGATATGGTGTTGGACAAATTGGAAAAACAAATCAAACGCAGCAAACAAAAGGTTCGCGAGCGGCGCACCGGCAAGGGCAAGAGCAAGGAGCCGCCCATGGGCGCGGCGCCCCTGGACGAAGAGGCCGTTGGTCGCGTGATGATAAAAAATATAGAATACAAACCCATGGATGTGGACGAAGCCATCATGCAAATGGATCTGGTGGACGACAGCTTCCTGGTATTCACCAATGCCCGTTCCGACCGGGTTAACGTCTTATATCGCCGCAAAGACGGCAACTACGGCCTGATCCAGCCCAACCCATAAAAGCCGTTACGACCGGCGGAAAAAAATGCGGTGACCCGGAATGAAAATTCTTGATGTCCTGAACGAGCAAGCAGTTCTTGTCGACCTGAAGTCAAATGATAAAAAAGGCGTATTGGATGAACTGGTGGCGCCCGTAGCCCGGATGACGGGCACGGGCCCTGAAGCGTTGGTCAAGGTGCTCATGGAGCGTGAACGGCTGGGCAGCACGGGTATCGGCGGCGGCATCGGCATTCCCCACGGCAAGCTCCAAGCCCTGAACGACTTGATCCTGGGCTTCGGCCTGAGCCGTAGCGGTGTGGATTTCGAATCCATGGACGGACGTCCGACCTACATCTTTTTTTTATTGCTCGTCCCGGAGAGTTCCGCCGGCCTTCACTTAAAGTTGCTGGCTCAAATTTCACGCCTGCTGAAAAACGAGGACTTCAAGGCCCAACTCATGCAGGCAACGAACGCCCAAGAGGTATTGCGCATTATCAGTGAAAAGGATGAGGAGATTTGAGGGCCTCGGCCCTGAACCCTACAGGCGATTAGGCCAATTCAATGAAAAAACAACCCATCATCATCGTCACCGGCCACTCCGGCTCAGGAAAAAGCACGGCCCTGGCCACCTTCGAAGATGCTGGGTTTTATTGCATCGACAACCTTCCAGTGACCCTGGTGGCTGACTTCATGGCGCAATCCCAGCCGCCCACGGACAGCGCCCCCATTGCCGGCTGGGCCTTTGGCATGGATCTGCGCGACAAGCGCTTCCTGACGCATCACCCGACCTTGGTGGACAATCTGAAGCGTGGCGGCCACAAGGTGGTCACCGTTTTTCTGGACGCCGATGAACAAGTCCTGTTGCGGCGGTACAATCAGACGCGACGGCATCATCCCATGGGCCGTTGCGACAGCCTGCTGGAGGCCATTCAGGCGGAAAAACAGCAGATGCAACCGCTGCTGAAAAAGGCCGACCATGTCATCGACACCTCCGGTTTCAGTGTACATGAACTCAAATTCGCCATCCTGAATATCGCCCAGCGATACACGGCCGTATCGGGCATGGCCATCAACGTCGTCTCATTCGGCTTCAAATACGGCAAACCGTTCGAAGCCGACTTGCTCATGGATGTGCGCTTTCTCAAAAATCCCTATTTCGTGACTGAACTCAAACTCCTGGACGGCGAGGACCCGAAAATTAAGGATTTTGTCGCCAACGATCCGGAAACACGCCGTTTCCTGGACAATTACATGGCACTGCTCAGCCATGTGGTGCCGCTATACGAAAAGGAGGGCAAAGCCTACCTGACCATCGCCATCGGATGTACGGGTGGCCGCCATCGTTCCGTGGTGGTGGCCCGTGAGATCTATGATCATCTCCGGTGCTCCCACGCAACCGTCCGACTGATTCATCGCGATATCAACCTGAATTAGTGTCGACCCCAGGCAGCAGGCGACTTGACCTTCATTGCGTTTTGTGTCTTAACGCCGTTGCATCAAGCGACATGCGACCGCCGCCCGATAACCGGCGACGGCTCGTTGAATCCATGCAAAGGATCATTTAATGATAGGAATCTTAATCGTTAGCCACCGGCAGTTGGGGGATGCGTTAATCGACTGCGCCGAGTTCATCCTGGAAGAAAAGCCCGACGCCCTGGCCGCCATCTCCATCAACCTGCGTGAAAACGCCGCCGAGTTGAGGGCCAACATCGAAAAAGGCATCAAGCAGGTCGGCAACGGCGATGGGGTGCTGATCCTCACCGATATGTTCGGCGGCACACCTTCGAATCTGAGCTACGCCTTTTTGGAAGAGGGCCACATTGAAGTGATCTCGGGCGTTAACCTGCCCATGGTGATCAAGGCCATCGGCATGCGCGACAAAAAACCCCTCTCCGAACTGGCACAGTTTCTGGAAAGTTTCGGTAAGAAAAGCATCTCCCTGGCCAGCGGCATCTTGAAAGGCAACAAGCGCGGCCAGGAGTAATGATTCGTACAACCATTCAAGTTTCAACTAAAAAAGGAGGAAAGATGAGCACTAAAATTGCGATTAACGGTTTTGGCAGAATCGGCCGGCTCGTATTTAGAGCGGCCCAAAAACATCCGGATGTCGATGTGGTGGCCATCAACGATCTCACTGACGCGTCCACCATGGCTCATCTGCTAAAATATGATTCGGTGCACGGCAACCTCGAAGCGGAGATCCGGGCCGAGGATAAGGCCATCGTCGTGGATGGCCGGCGCATTGCCTATACCGCCGTCAAAGACCCGGCCGAACTGCCTTGGCAATCCCTGGGCGTGAACATCGCCATGGAGTGCACCGGCTTGTTCAGGGACCGCGCCAACGCCTCCAAACACCTGACCGCCGGCGCCCGAAAGGTGATCATCTCCGCACCTGCCAAAGAGCCGGACGCCACCATTGTCATGGGTG
>JABDRH010000519.1 GCA_013041835.1 Desulfatitalea sp.
GGTCAGGGTGCGTGTCACATGCGCCTGCTGCACCACCTGTGTAAAATCAAGAGGACGATACTTGCGTGCAAAAACCAGGTAGCTCATTGAAATCCTTGTACTCCCCAACATTTGGGTTCGGAGTGCATCAATGCCTTTATAGCGCACATCATGCGGTGGTGCAATACAGGGCAGTGATCCCAAGCGATTCTCGATGAATGACTGGATCGATCACATGCAGGGTGAATCAAAGAGCAAGCCGATGGTTGAGACAGTGGCTATGACCTCAAGGCGCCCTTACCATCGGCGGGTCAATAAGATAGTCTATATGACCGGCGCAACTGCATGACGGTCGAGGAGCAAAACAACATATCTTTGCTTCAGATCGAAGCTGATAACGGTCCGGAAAGCAATGGGCATTTACAGGGTTTAGAATGACCGAATTAGGGTACTGCTCAGAGGGTTTAACGAACTGTGAACTTAAGGATTGGATCGATTATGGGCCATCTTTTTTTTACCCTTCGCGAAGGCCGGAGGACGTAAGATCCAAGGTTGCCAAGGGTTCACAGCAGCTTAGTTAGCTACGGTGTCACGCTTGGCGCCTTGGCTCTAAAGCCCTCCGGCTTTTGCAGCATTGGGGTTTAGCATCTCCGACGTTAGTACATGATGCTATTGTTTCATGCCGGGAACGATATCTATTCTAATTGACAAGTATCAGGACCTTCCCATGCGTTTGTCCCATTTTTCCATGCGCGCTTGCAAGTTTGCTTAGCGGCAATCTTTCTGAAATAAAGGGTTTTACGCTTCCTTTATCTACTAGTTCCGCTATTTGGGCCAAATGTTCAGCACTGGGTTGAACCGCCATTCTCACGACGTTCACTTCTAATTCCTTCGCGGCGTTTTCATCCGCCGGGTTTAATGTCGATACAAGCGTCCCGCCTTTTTTGAGCAGATGTAACAACGCCGTCACATCATCTGAGCTGATAGGGGATAGATTCAATATCACATCAACTTTCTCTGTGACTTTTTTCTCTATTGCATCTTTCTTGTAATCAACGAATTCATCTATCCCCAATTCCTTGAGCTTTGCAAAGCTTTCCTCGGCATCACAACCTATGACGTAGGCACCTTTCCATTTCGCAAATTGAACGGCGAATGACCCTACACCACCACCAGCGCCTAGAATTATCAGCCGTTGGCCGGATTGAAGTTTTCCATGCTCGAAGAGCGCTTGCCAGGCCGTCGTCGCTCCAGCTGGAATTGCCGCGGCATCTTGCAGGTCTATCTTTTTGGGTGCAAGCGCCACATTGACCGCTTTGCCAATCGCATACTCCGCGGCGGCGCCGTTTTTGCTCATATCAAGAAAAGCGTACACTTCATCGCCGACGTTTAGTCCTTGAACGGATTCACCTTTTTTTTCAATGACGCCGGAAACGTCCACGTTCGGAATAAATGGAAACTGCAACGGGAGCATATCCTTTAGCAACCCCATTCTTATCATTGCATCCGCCGGATTAAAGGAAGTGGCTGAAACTTTGATCAGCACTTCGTCCGAACCGACTTCCGGCATCGGCGCTTCCTCATGACAAAGAACATCCGGTTCACCGTATTGATGATATCTTACAGCCTTCATAGAAAATGTACCTCCTTGAATGGATAAATTGATTGCCGCTCTAATGTTTCCTGCACTGGAGACGTTTGAACCGAAAACAAAGCGAGAAAATGACTTGGGAGCATCGCCTATTCGCTTTCAAAAAACAAGCGTATATCTTTTTTCTTATTGCATTTTCCTATCCCGCCGACCGGATCATGGCGACGCCGGCGTCAAAAGCCTGAAGGTTCATTTCGATTTTACCGGCGGCCATTTTGCGGCCGATGACGTTTTCGAAATGGTCGCGCGACAGGGGCAATGCCCCGGTGGCGGCCAGCGCCCCCACGGAGATGACGTTGGCCAGGATGGGATTGCCCAGTTTCATGGCCATGTCGGTGGCCTGGATGAACCAGGCGGCGCCGGACAGTTCACGGACCCAGCGGCGCAGGTCCGCCATGTCGGGATAGTCCAAGTCTCCGCGGATGACGCCTACCGGTTGGACGGGACGGGTGTTGCAGATCACCCGGACATGAGGATTGCCGTAATCTTTGAGCACGCGCAGGGCTTCGCTGGGCTCCAGGGCCACGACCATATGGGCCGATCCAAAGGGGATCTGGGGGGAATAGACGCCTTTGGCGGTGATTCTCAGGTGGCTCATCACCGAACCGCCGCGCTGGGAGGCGCCGAAAGTTTCGCCGATAATGACATCGTATCCGAGCTGTGACATCATATCGCCCACCATGCGGGAGGCCAGCACGTTGCCTTGTCCGCCCACGCCGGTAATGATCAGGTTGTACGGGTTATGCTGCAGCGGGTTTGCCGGGTTCATGCGTCAGGACCTTTGCTTTCTCTCAATGGCGCCCGAAGGGCAGATGTCGGCACAAACACCGCATCCGGCGCAAATCACCTCATCGATGCGGGCCGTGCCCTTTTGCGGGTCGTAACCCAGGCCGGGGCACCTGAAAATGCGGGTGCAAAACCGGTTGCAGCCGCAGTCGTCCGCCCGGCAGATCTGCGGATCAACGGCCATGTCGTAGCGTTTTTTTCCTTTTTTTTCAGGGCTCAGGGCGCAAATCTGACGAAGCACCAGCACGTTGACCCCTTGGGGATCGTCGAGCATCTCCAACAAGGTGTTTTGGGTGACCGGCAAGTCAAAGGGATCGCAGACCCGGACCTTGGCGCCCATGGCCCGGCACAGGTCGGGGATTTCGACGGTGGGGACCGTTTCGCCCAAGGCGTTGACCGCCAGGCCCGGATGGGCTTGAAACCCTGTCATGGCGGTGCCGCTGTTGTCCAAAACCACCAAAGTGACATTGGCGTCATTGTGGATGGCGTTGACCAAGGCCGGCATGACGGCATGGTAAAAGGTGGAGTCGCCGCATACGGCGATAACGGGCTGGTCAAAGCCGAAGGGAGAAAGCTTGCCGAACCCGCTGGCCATGCCGAGTCCCGATCCCATGGCGTGCAGGGTCTTGAGGCTTTCGAAGCCGCAAGGCAGTGCGGCCAGGGAGTAGCAGCCGATATCCCCGCTGACAAAACCCCGGCGGTTGTCCATGGCCAGGGCGTTGTGGATGCCCCAGAAGGAGGCGCGGTGAGGGCACCCCGGACAGAAGGTGAGTTCGCGTGGCGGTGCGCCCTTGGCAAAGATCGCTTCGGCCCGCCGGCGGTAGGCGTCATCCCGGCCCATCGGGGCAATGTCCAGAATCCGGCTCAGGGCGGCCATCACCAAGTCCGGGTTCAGTTCACCGGTGGAAGGCAGAGCGCCGTCGTTTTTACCGAAGAATTGTTTGATGCCGATCCGGGCGGCTGCGCGCGCGGCAAAGGCCTGGAGGTTCTCTTCCAGGAAGGGCAGCACTTCTTCCACGACCAGGATGCGCCGGCAGAGCGCCAGATGGCGCTGCAGCAGTTGGATCGGCAGGGGCCAGGTGGTGCCCAGCTTCAGCAAGCCCACCCGTTGTTCCAGGCCCAGTATCTCAATGGCCTCCCGGCAGTACAACTGGCAGGCCGAGGCGGTGATCACCAGCAGTTCGGGCCGTTCGGGGCCGTCATATCGGTTAAACGGACTGGTTTCGAACAAGGCCGCGGCGCGGGCCATTTTTTCCTGCTGCCGGCGGTGGATGATGGTGACCGGGCCGGGCAGGTTGATCATGGGGCCGGTGTCCGGGTCCAGCATGGCGCCGTTGAAATTGAAATCCGCCGTGGGGCGATCTTCGGGCAGTTGACCGAAGGTTACATTGCCGCTGGCGTGGGAAAGGCGCGTGACGCTGCGCACCATGACGATGCTGCCGAGCCTTTCGGACAGGTCGAAGGCCCAGCGGGTCATATCCTTGGCTTCCTGAAAATCGCCGGGTTCCAGCAGGGGAAACTCCATCATTTTGGCATAGGGGCGCGATTCGCCTTCATTGGTGCTGGAAAGACCGCCGGGATCTTCACAGGAGATCAGCACCAGGCCGCCGCGAATGCCCCGCAAGGCCACGTGCAACAAAAAATCGGCGGCCACGTTCATGCCCACCTGTTTCATGACGGCCACGGCGCGCAGTCCGGCAAAAGAGGCGGCGGCAGCCACCTCCAGGGCCACTTTCTCGTTCACCGACCATTCGGTGTACATGTGCCGGCGGGCCGCCACCTGGGACAGGACTTCGATGATCTCCGAGGAAGGGGTGCCGGGATAGGCGGCCGCCACCTGAACGCCCGCTTCGAGAATACCGCGCGAGATGGCTTCGTTGCCCATGACCAGGTGGCGCTGTCCGGGCGTGTTTTCCATTAGTATCGACATGCGCATTCTTCCCCGTCGCCGATAAGGGCGTCCACGGTTTTCGCATCGAGCCGCAGTGCCGCCCGGCACGTGTCCGGTGCGCTGTTCAGCAGGCCGTCGGCCCGGGCCTGTTGCAGGGCCCTTCTTTTTTTGCCCCGGGCCGCTCCGAGCAGGTGGTCCAACTGGCCGGACGGATAGGATTCGGTTTCAAGCCATCCATCGCGCGCGGCTTCATCCACAAGGGCACGGCCGGTCTCGGAGCGCACGATCAGGGTGTTCCATGCGGGCCGGCCCTCCAGTTCGCCGACGGACAAATCGGCCCATTCGGCGGTCATATCCGGGCAGATGCGGCAACCGCCGGGAATCAGAGGGCGGATTTGATCCAAAGGGATTTCGCTGTCTCCGGTGTCGGTCCGGATGATCAGAACCTCGGCCGGCGGCGGCGGGATGGTCATTTTGCGAATTCGGCGGGTATCCATGCGCTGGTCCAAAAAAGCGATGAGGTGGCGTGTATCCAGGGCCCAGGTGCAGAAAAGGCCGATGACCAGGCCGGCAGGGTCTTGAAAATCATCCTGCTGCAACGGGTTGGCCCGCATCTGAGCAATGGCGGTCGCCTGGCAGGGGGTGGCCACCACGCCGATGTGACGCCGGCCTGCTTCGATGGCCGCATTCAGGCCCGATAAAGTGGGCGCGGCGGTGTATTTGGATGAGGCGCAGGCGGCCACGCCATCGGGGTGGGTAACCCGTACGGGATGGGGAACCAATCCTTTTGTGCCCGTCAGCACGGCGCTTTCAATGCGCCCGGATGCCAAGGCCAGGGTCATCAGGGCTGTAACCGTACCGCCGGACTGACACGTTTGGCCGGCCAAACGTCGGCCGGACCGTGAGGCGACAATGCGCTGATAACCACCGGCAGGCGAGGCCGGATAGGAGGGTTGACCGCTCTGACGGGCCAGTTCGTCCAGATCCACTTCGGCCTTGGGGCAGTAGGCATGGCAGCGGCCCGTTTCCCGATCACACGGAAAAAGCCTGGCGGTTTTGCCTTTATACGTTTTGAAATGAGGGCACAGCGCCACGCAGCCGCCGCAACCAATACACAGGCCGCGCTGCTGCACATCCTCGAAAAGCGTCTGGGGACCGTAGATCCGCATTCAGATAACCTTTTCCGTTTTCAATGACGGCCGGATTCCGGGTATTCATGGAACTGCGGTGTGCACCGGCCCCGCAGTGTTGTCCGACGGCTCGACAAAGCCGCAAATTTAGCTTTCCAATCCATGTCCTGTCAAAGAAAAAATGCCGCATCAAGGGGCAAGGGTTCAGGTAAACGGGTTGATACCGGCGTCTTTCTTCAGGTTGTTTCCATCCGGGCGTTTATGACGCCCGGCGGCGCGTTTTCATATTGACGCCGGCTTTGTACAGGGTCGCCGAGCCGTGGATTTCGTAGCGGTTGAGCGTGGGCGTGATGTAGATGGATTCACCTTTACGGATAACGATTTGCTGACGCCCTTGCCAATGCAGCGTGGCATGCCCGTTGGTACACAGCAGGATTTCAGGGCCAATGGCCGTGCGCTCGGCAATATGGGGACGGTCGAACGTGGGATGCAGGACGCAAAGACGGAACTCTTCGGCCTGCGTGATGTAAATCTTTTCGGTGTCGCTAACCGGTTGGGCTGACAGCACGGCCGCACGCTGAGGGTTAAAATCGAGAACGCGCAGCAATTCGCCGGCATCCATGTGCTTGGGGGTAAGACCGCCGCGGAGCACGTTGTCCGAGTTGGCCATCACTTCGATGGCCACGCCGTCGAGATAGGCGTGCAGTCGCCCGGCCGGCAGGAAAAGCGCCTCGCCTGGCGAAAGGCGAATAAAGTTGAGCAGCAAAGGCGCCAGGATGCCCACATCGCCGGGATAGGCATTGCTCAAGCGCAGGAGCCACCGATAGGCGGCATCACCGGCAGGCCGGGACGCAACGCGATTGACGATATGGGCCAATAGATCCCGGCAAGGCTGCGGGGGCATTTGCATCAACGCGCCGAAAAAGGCCTGGATCGCCTCGCCGGCCTCTCGGTGGTGCAGCCGATCCAGGTGATCCTTTTGAGATGCGGGCCATACCGGTGCCAGCAGCTCCAACATGGCTTTCGGGGAGCGAAAGCCGCAAAGAGCATCGAAGGGCGTCAGGGCGCAGACGCATTCGGGCTTGTGCTGATCGTCACGGTAGTTGCGGTCAGGGGCGTTAAGGGAGATACCAGCGGCATTTTCCCGCGCAAACCCTTCCCGCGCAGCCGCCTGGCTGGGATGGGCCTGGATGGAAAGAGGCCGGGCCACGGCCAGGACCTTGAATAGAAAGGGCAGCCGGGACCCGAAACGGTCGCGCACGGGAGCGCCGATAAAGGCGGTCGGGTCCTGCCGGATCAGGGCATCCAGACGATGCGTGCCGTCTTGAAGGAATACGTCGGAAGGCGCCTTGGGATGGGCGCCCATCCAGAGTTCCGCCTGGGGGTGGTCCGATGGAGCCGGCCGGCCAAGCAAATCGGCTATGGCGGTGCGCGACCCCCAGGCGTAGGGTTGTATCGGGTTTTGCATTTTCAATATCGCTTGCATATTGCACGATCCTGCCAGTTGATCGACCGTGTGCCGATACGGACACCGGTATGGGTCGAATACGAAGGTAATCGTTGATGCCGGTTTACCCGCTTCGGGGACCATGGTATAGAGAGGGAATTCGGCAATCATCCATCCGTTATCCAACTAAAGGTAATGCCCCCGATGCCCATAATGGTCAACGAAATTTTTTACAGCATTCAAGGCGAGTCGATCATGAGCGGTCTGCCTTATGTCTTCGTGCGCCTGAGTGGGTGCAATCTGCAATGCCGCTATTGTGATACCCGTCATGCCTGGGACGAGGGAACGCCGTGGGAGATTGCGCAGATCCTGACGCACATTGCCCGATATCAATGCCTTCGGGTCCTGGTGACCGGCGGCGAGCCGCTGCTGCAGGAACAAACGCTGGAGTTGATCCGCCGTTTATTAGCGAAAGACTACGACGTCAGCCTGGAGACCAACGGCAGCAAGGACATCTCCCGAGTGGCGGTGCGCTGCCAGCGGATAATGGATTTCAAATGCCCTTCCAGCGGCATGCAGGCACATAATCGCATGACCAATCTGTCTCACTTGATGCCCTGGGACCAGGTGAAGTTCGTCATTGCGGACCGGGAGGATTTCGATTTCGCCTGCGGGCTGCTGCCAACGGTATCCCAACGGCTCGGGCCGGGACAGATTCTTTTCTCACCGGCTCACCCAGCCCTTCCGGCCACACAATTGGCAAACTGGATGCTGGATGCGCATGTGGAGGCCCGCCTGCAGATTCAACTGCACAAATACCTGTGGCCGAACCAGGAGCGCGGCGTATGACCGTTCGGGCGCCAAAAGCCGTCGTCCTGTCCAGCGGCGGATTGGATTCCACCACGGCCATGGCCCTCACCCGGAACCAGGAATTTGGCATCTTCAGCCTGAGCTTCGACTACGGCCAACGCCACCGTTACGAGCTGACGGCGGCCCGGCGGGTGGCCGACCATCTGGCCGTCGAGCGGCACCTGGTGGTCCGAATCGACCTGGAAGCCATCGGCGGGTCTGCCCTGACCGACGATATCGACGTGCCAAAGGGGCGGGATGCGGCACAGATGGCCTCAGAGATTCCGGTGACCTACGTACCGGCGCGCAATACCATCTTTCTCGCCTATGCGCTGGCGTGGGCCGAAGTGCTGGCGGCCGAACGTATCGTGATCGGCGTCAATGCCGTGGATTACAGCGGCTATCCCGATTGCCGGCCGGAGTACATCGCCGCCTTCCAGGCCATGGCCGACCTGGCGACCCGGCACGGTGTTCAGGGCAGACCGCCCATCCGCATCCACACACCGCTGATCCATATGACCAAGGCCGAAATCATCCGAACCGGTGTGGCCTTGGGCGTGGATTACGGCTTGACCCATAGCTGCTATGATCCGTCGCCGGAAGGAGCGGCGTGCGGACGCTGCGACAGTTGCCTGCTGAGAAGAAACGGATTTGCAGCGGCGGGCGTTAAGGACCCCACCGGGTACATGGCGGCTTAGGGCGTAAATTCATTATCGCTTTCAACGATGCGCATAGCCTTGATGCATTTCCATCTCAAGTCCGGCGGAGTGACCACCGTGATCAAGCAACAGGCGGCCGTGCTCCGCGCGGCGGGCCACGAGGTGCTGATCGTTTGCGGCGAGTCCCCGGCCGGTGCCGTGCCCGCGCCGGTGACCGTAGTGCCGGGGCTGGGCTATGAGGACGCGCCCAGGGATCGGGCCAAGGCCCAAGCGATCCGTGACGACGTGCTGGGAGCGCTGGCACGCGCCTGGCCCGGCCGGCCGGTGGATGTGCTGCATGTTCACAACCCGACCCTGGCCAAAAACCGGAACCTGCAACAGGTTTTAAAGACGCTGCAGCGGGACGGCGTTCCCCTGTTGTGCCAAATCCACGACCTGGCCGAGGATGGCCGACCCGGCGCATACTTCGACGAACCCTACGTGGCCGATTGCCACTACGCCACGGTCAACGGCCGGGACCGGAACCTGTTGATACAGGCCGGCCTGGATGTGCGAGGCGTGCACTATCTTCCCAATCCCATCGCCCCCCTACCCTCGTCCGCTGCAACCGCAAATGCACCCCCGGCGCCATCGCCCGTGCTCTACCCGGTGCGGGCCATTCGACGCAAGAATATCGGCGAAGCCATTTTCCTGCATCTGTTCGATCCTTCCAAAGCCCCCTTGTACATCACCCTGCCGCCCAACAGCGATCAGGATTTACCCGCCTACCGCATGTGGCAAGCCTTCGCGGCCCGGCATGAACTCAAGGTGCACTTCGAGGCCGGTCTGCATCACGATTTCACAGGCCTGGTGGCATGCTCGCGCTTTTGGCTCACCACCAGCATCACCGAGGGCTTCGGCTTCACCTTTCTGGACGCCTGGCCGGCAGGCAAGGCGCTATGGGGTCGCAAGCTGGCGGATATTTGCGAAGATTTCGAAGTCCGGGGTGTACGGTTGGCCGATCTTTACGATCTCATCCTGGTACCATGGGACATGATCGACGGTGCGCGGCTTCTCCGTTTGATGACCGATGCCCTGAACGACGCCTTGAGCAGCTATGGTCGAGCTGACCGGGAAGCACAGGCGGTCCGCTTTCGGTCATGGTTTGGTGTCCGGGAGGGCGTGGATTTCGGCCTGCTGGACGAAGGCGCCCAGCGCACGGTCTTGGATCGGGTATTGTCAGACCAAAGCGCCCTCAACCGGCTGGTGTTCCTAAATCCCTTTCTGGCCGCGCCGGGACCGGCCGCCGGTACCGCAACCCGCATTGCCCAAAATAAGACAGCGGTTCTGCGACACTTCAATACCGAACGCTATGCCCGGCGACTCACGGCCGCCTATGACGCCGTGGGCAACCGCCCGCTGACGCAGCACATCGACAAGCGTGTTCTGCTGGACGCCTTTTTAAGCCCCGAACGCTTCACCCTGCTTAAATGGGGGGCCTATCATGAATAGCGCGCCACCGCGTTCCTGGGTAGCGCAATATATCCGTCCATTATCCCCCCTGCCCACCCACACCGTACCCCGGGGCGCCCTGCGACCGCCAGTGGACTGTCTGCTCTGCGATATTTACGGCACCCTGTTCATCAGCGGCTGCGGCGATGTCGGCACGGCACCGGAAGGGCAAGTTTCACCGGTGCTGTTGCAGGCACTGCTCGATCAATACGGGATACCCCAATCGCCCGACCAACTCACCACCCGGCTGCACGCCGCCATTTTGAGCGACCACCGGTCATCCCAGGCCCGGGGAATCGTCCACCCGGAAATGCGCATCGACGAAATCTGGTCCCGTCTCCTGCCCTTTGCGTCCGCCGCCGACCTGCAGCGCTTTGCCGTGGCCTATGAAATGATCGTTAATCCCGTGTGGCCCATGCCGGGTCTGCGAACGCTTTTGTCCCATTGCCGCCAAAGCGGTATGCGCCTAGGCATCATCTCCAACGCCCAGTTTTTCACGCCCTGGCTGTTCGATTGGTTTTTAGGCGCCTGTCTTACACAATTGGGTTTCGACGCCGACCTGATCCTGCTCTCCCACCATTTTGGCCGGGCCAAGCCGGACCCCTTTCTTTTTAAAACCGCCGCGACACGGCTGTGGGCGATGGGCATCCCTGTGCAACGAACAGCCTACATCGGCAACGACATGCGCAAGGATGTCCTGCCGGCACACAAAGCCGGCTTCCAGACCATCCTATTTGCCGGCGACGCCCGGTCCCTTCGGCTCATAGACCCGCAGTGCACACTCCCGGCGGATAGGGTCGTCACGGACCTGGCACAAGCAGCCGCCTCACTATGAAGGCTCGCGCATAAATAGCGTTTAGATTGTAAAGACAGATAAAATAATGGGTCGGAACCTATTATTTTCTCGACATTTAAACGTTTTAGCGGTAGTATGCGGCATTGTTAGGCGGATTATCTATAACCTCTTAAAAATACAACACATTAAATTAATGCCAAGTCTCTCGCTCTTGTGGGACCGGCTGCATTAATTTGGTGGTTCCATCGTTTTGCTTGGGTAAAGATCCAGAAACGGAATCCAAGTATGTCAAACCCAATTCAGACAAGGAGGAAAACTGATGAGACGTTGCATGGGCTTCACTTTATTCTTGGCATTACTCTTTGCGCCATCATTTGCTGTTTCCACGACCTTGGTTACAACCCCCAGCGGCTATTTTGTGATTGAGAGTTATTGGCAACTGGTGTCATTGGGTTCTTGGGACACAAACTTTAGCGACCAAATGAACAATACCGGGTCGGGCGGAGCAATCCCTTTTAACAATCCGAATCCACCCCTTTTGAATGATTTCTATACCAGCACAGAGGCTATTTCCGCTGAAAGGCCAAATACCCTCCACTTGGACGCCGCACCTTCATCAAGCGTCGACATGGGTCCCGACCTCATCACAATCACATCGGTGAGTGATTCCACGATGAACACCATTATGGAAAATATCGGCTGCGATGAACAGCCCATTTCACCCGTCTCCTCGATTCCCGAGCCGTCCGTTGTGCTTTTGCTAGCTAGCGGCCTTTTTGGATTAGGCATTATTCGAAAAATAAGGCTATAAGGCGATTGGCGGAAAGGAATATAGCCTATTGCGCCGGATTATTTTCCGTCTTCAAGGCGTGTCAAAGGACGCATACGGTCTGTATTCGGCCTTTGACACAACGCACAAGACGGGAAAAAAGACAAGCCAGCGGTATATGCTTTGACCGAAATCGCCTAAAGTATTTACTACTGATAATTGTGTTGCTAAGATCAGCATATGCCTGCCAAACGCCGTCAAGCATCACCAAAAAACAGCGACACACCGCCCGTTGCGGTCTATGAACCAGGTAAAAGCCCTCATATGGATGCCTGGTTCACCTCTTTTTTCATTGAAAACCATCTGGATTATTTCACAAATCCAAAACAGGCCGCCACCGAGGAGCAAGTGCGCTTCATGGTCTATACCTGCCCTGAACGGCGCTACTATCCATGTTCCGACGAAATGTTCGCGGCCATCATAACGCGCAAGAATTCAGCTTTTATCCAAAAGGCCTATCATCAGGTGCTGCAGCGGGTGATGGCGCTGGTGGAGCGTCAGATCGAAGATGATTGGGAAAAGACCTACTTGGAGACGCTGCTGATCAACAAGTACCAGCACGAGACACGGGATGAAATCCTGATCCCCTCGCGCCTGGAAAAGCGCTTGATGCGCATCTATCTGAACCGCACCCTCATCGAGGACCCGTTCGCCAACGAAAAAAGTGAGCGCAATGCCCGGGCTCAGGCCATTCTCGACGCCCCGGCCTTCAAGCAAGCCCTGAACCACGTCGGCAAGCAGGCCTTAAAGCACCCGCCGACGACCATTGATGACATCAAGTCCAGAATCGCCGCCGTGGAGTTCCAACGCCTGCTCTGCCTGGCCAATTCACCCGAGCTGTGGACCCGCAACCCGCCGCCCGAAATGAAACCCCGTAACTTTCTGAGCCTGTTTGCCAAGCCAGTAAACGGCAACGGCCTGGAGCCGCTGCTGTCTTTTCTGGGTTTCGGCAACGAACGTCCCGCCCGGAAACGTACGATTCTCTGGCTGGCCGATGAAGCCGGAGAAACCGTGGTGGACCTGGCCGTGATTCGTTTCCTGGTAACGCATGGCCATAAGGTGATCGTGGCCTTCAAGGCAGGGCCGCTGTATACCAAGACCGACATTGTGGATATTCAAGGTGATAACGTGCTGCGCAACGCCCTGGGTCGGGCGCTGGTGGTCGAGAATCCCAATCTGAGCAAAAACGAACTGGTGCGCACCCTGCGGGGTGACATTCCCATCCTGGCGCTTTCAGACGGCACGTTCGAAAATATCAACCTGTTGCTGGTCTCCACCACTTTTGCCCGCATGTTCAAAGAGGTGGATGGCGTCATCAGCCGCGGCCTGGACCAGCGTCGGCGTTTTTTCGACAGCAGTTTTCAATTCACCCAGGACATCTTCAGCATCGCGCCGCAAGCAGACGGAACGATCTCCATCCTGTTCAAGGCGCGTCATCCCGAAGTGATCAAATTCTCCCACAGCGACCTGGAGCGAAAGGCCAGCGCCATCATCGATCAGATGTCCGCGGCCAAGAGCGAGGGGATGACCGTGATTTTCTACAGCGGCATCATTGGCTCCATTCCGGGCAAAATCGCCATGGCCAAAGCCATCATGTCCACGTTCGTGGCACACCTCAAACAGCAGTCGGCCATGACCTTCATCATCAATCCTTCGGAGTACTATGAACCGGGCATGGATGCCGACGACTTGATGTACATGTGGGAGATCGTGCAGCGCAGCGGCCGAATCGACATCTGGCGATTTCAAACCTACGAGGACATCGTCACCGCCTTCCAGTTGACGAACAAGAAGATCCCGCCCGAGTGGGTGGGCAAGGACGCCACTTACAGCACCGGCTGCACCAAGGAGATGGCCATTGCCATCGATGTTCAGCAACATCATCCCGAAATGCAAATCATCGGTCCGGCCAAGGAACGCTTCATGCGCAGAAAAGAATACGGCGTGGGAAAAATGTACGACCAGCGGCTTTCGTCTGTCCGTTCAACATGATTCACATTTGCCATTAAATAGTTCACAGTTGTTTTCGAACGTACACCGCGCAGCAGACATTCAAAGACCGAATGCACCTTGTTGTCGATGTGGTAGCGTCCATCCAGCATCCAACACCTTTCGGACCGTTGTGGTCAGTTCCACCCTATCGATCGGTTTATATGCCAACGCTTTGATCCCGATTTGCCCGATCAATTCTTCCGATACTGCCTTGCTATAGCCTGTGCAAATGATGATAGGAATGTCTGCCCTGATCTTTATCAGTTCGGCAGCCAGTTTGTCACCCGTCATATTCGGCATGGTCATGTCGGTGATCACCAGGTCAAAGTCATTGGGTTTTAAGCGAAACAAATCCAGCGCCTCAAGGCTGCCGGTACTCGTCGTGACCACATAGCCCAGTCTCTCGAGGAATACCTTGTTCAGTTTTACGATAGCCAATTCATCGTCAATGAGAAGAATATGTTCTTCGCCTCCGGCCGGCGCCTTTTGTGGCATACTATCCGGCGCAGATCCTGTTTTTTCGAGTAAGGGTAAAAAGATGGTGAAAACCGTTCCTTCTTTCGGTTGCGACATGACGGTGATGTATCCTTTGTGTGCCTTTACGATTCCCTCAACCACGGCAAGTCCCAATCCGGTTCCCTTGTCCGGTTCCTTGGTCGAAAAATAGGGCTCAAAGATGCGTTCGATATTTTCAGGGCGAATGCCGCAACCGGTGTCACTGATACTGAGCTTGACGTATTTACCGGGCGAAAGATTCGAGACGTGCCCCGCCCTGCCGTTTTCAAGGGTAACGGCGTCAATACCGATGGTCATCGTGCCGCCTGTAATTTCCATCGAATGCGCCGCATTCGTGCACAAATTCAGGATGACCTGGTGTATTTGGGCTTCGTCTCCCAACACACAGGGGTTCAATGTCGGCTTTATATCGATATCTATCCCGATCGTGGAAGGCATCGTTGATCTTATCAGCCGGGCTGTTTCCCGGACCAATGAATCGATCCGCAACGGCACTGTCTTTTGGGGAGCCTTGCGACCGAAGGTTAAAATCTGTTGGACCAGCAGTTTAGCTCTTTTTCCCCCGATCAGCACTTCCTCCAAATGGTCCGCCAAAGGAGTTCCTTTTTCAGCGCTGTCGAGTGCAAGTTCTGCAAAACCAATCACCGCGACCAGAATATTATTAAAATCGTGCGCGATTCCTCCTGCAAGTGCGCCGATGGCTTCCATCTTCTGCGCCTGCCGAAGCTGGTTCTCGAGATCCTTTTGTTCGGTGATATCGCTGGCCACGGCCCGGATCTGCTTGACATCGTCACCCTCATTGTGGATGAGCGTACATTCCAAACGGGCATGAAACGCGTGCCCGTCCTTTTTCACGAGCCGCAATTCACAGGTCTGAGGCTTGTTTGTTTCCATAAGACGCTGTCGATGCTTGTAGTAAATATCCTGGTCGTCCGTCAGGATAAAGCGGGTGAACGGTTGTCCAATCATGGCGCTCCGCTCTGCTCCCAACATTGAAGCGAGGGTGAGGTTGGTCTCCGTGATAATCCCCTTTTCGGAACCGGAAAAATACCCAACCGGAGCGAAATCATACAGATGAGAATAGCGGTCCCGAGTCTTTTCAAGCTCCCCTTGAATGCGCCGAAGCTCTTCGTTTTGCATCTTCAGCTCGATCTGGTGGACGCGAAGTTCATGGATCAAAGACGCCATGTCCGCAGGAGACATCATATAAAGATCATCGCCGGCATCGGACGTTTCTTGCAGATGTTTTTCGGCGAGTCGCCTCAAGTTATAGCTGCCCTTTGATTCATTTTTATTCTCCATTTTAGCCCCCGCTATGTTTCGGCCAACCAGGCCATATCTCTTTCAGTGAACGCCATTTCCACGGACCGTCCCTTCTCATCGGTCAATGGGGTGGCGGTCAGCCAGATGTTCAACGTTTTTCCGTCTTTGGTCATTCGCTGGCTCTCAAATGACTTGATGGGTTCACCTTTACTCAGCCGACCGGCAATTTTCTTGATCTCATCGGAGCGATCCTCGGGAACCAACGCCGCATAATTCATTTGCAGTGCCTCCGATTCGGCCCAGCCGTACAGTCGCTGGGCCCCCCTGTTCCAAGCCAGGATCCGTCCCTTGAAATCCAGCACCATGATGGCATCGTTGGCATCTTCCAAAACAGTGGCCAAACGCCTGATCTTTCCCACCTTCTTGACCTCGTGAATGTCAATCAGCGTCATCACCACGCCTTCGATGACATTTTCGACCGTCCGGTAGGGCATCATCTTCAACAAATACCAGGTTTTGTTTTCCGATAGGATCTCCATATTCAGGCTGTTGAGGTCCCTTAGAACTTTTCTTGCCTGTTCGGCGAAATCGATCCCCGGAAAACTGGTTTTAAGATCGCTGAGGGGTCTGCCGACATCGGTCTGGATCAGTTTGATGATCCGGGCCACAGCCGGGGTGTAGCGCTTGATGCAAAGGCTGGCGTCCAAAAAAATGGAGGCGATCTCCGTGGCAGCCAGTAGATTGTTCATGTCGTTGCTGGTCTTTGAAAGTTCGTCCACTTTGTTTTGAAGCTCCGAATTGACCGTGGAGAGCTCCTCGTTGGTGGACTGAAGCTCTTCCTTTGATGTTTCCAGCTCTTCATTGGTGCTTTGCAGTTCCTCGTTGACCGACTGTAACTCTTCGTTGGTTGATCTGAGCTCTTCGTTGGAGGTTTCCAACTCCTCGATAGTGGCTTGAAGATATTCACGGGTCGATTGAAGATCCTGCTCCAACTGCTTGACTTCCGATATCTTCTTTTTTGACCGGGGTTTTTGATCCGGTACACCGTCGGCAGTAAGATCAGGTGTTTTGTCTTCAAATACGACCAGCATTACCCCCCACAGGGGCTCGCCCTTGTCGAAAAGAGGGCCGACGGTGATGTCAACGACCGCGATGGCGCCGTTTAACTGGATTCGAACGCCCTTGTGAGTCATGCGTTTTTTTTCTCGAAACGCCCGATGCAGCGCCGTCGTCAATTTATACTTGAGATCCCGACGGGCCATGGTCAGAATATTAAAAATGGGTTTGCCC
Source organism: Desulfatitalea sp. (assembly GCA_013041835.1). GTDB lineage: Bacteria > Desulfobacterota > Desulfobacteria > Desulfobacterales > Desulfosarcinaceae > Desulfatitalea. The sequence goes on from JABDRH010000519.1 coordinate 16,570, forward strand.
TTGGGAGGCACCAGGTATTTTTCCGTCTGACCGACAAAATGCAGGATCTCATACTTTTCGTTGATCAAAACACCCGACGGAGCGTATCCGTCCAGAATCGCTTTTTCGGTCATGGTCTGAATATCGATCGGCCCTGCAATTTTTGGCGTGTCATCGTGCTCGTCCCCTGCCGATCTTGCGTATGGACCTGTTCCGGCATAGTCGATAACTGCACCGGAAAGGCCTTCTTTACGCCGAAAAACCTTCCATTTGGTGTCGACCGGCTGGAACAAGTCGGTGAATTCACCGATGGTCTCGGCTGTTCCCAGCATCAAAATCCCATCAGGATTCAAGGTGTAGTGAAATAGCGGAACTATTTTTTTCTGCAGTGAAGCGTCCAGATAGATCATCAGGTTCCGGCAGGTGACCAGATCCAGTCTTGAAAATGGGGCATCTTTAATCACGCTTTGCACGGAAAAAATGACCATGTCCCGGATTTGTTTTTTTATTCTGAAGGCGCCCTCTTCTTTGATGAAAAACTGCTCCAGGCGCTTTGCAGAAATATCAGCGGCGATGCTCTCCGGGTAGACGCCCTTTCTGGCGTCATAGATGGCCGCTTCATCGATATCCGTGGCAAAAATCTGCACAGTGATATGTTTTTTGAGTTTCTCCATGACCTCTGAAATGAGCATGGCAAGAGAATAAACCTCTTCGCCGGTTGAACATCCCACAACCCAGCAACGCAGCGTGCCGTCGGGGTCCTTGGCGCGCATCAATTTTGCCTGCACCTGCGGCACGACCACCTGCCAGGCTTCCGGGTCCCTGAAAAAACTGGTGACGCCGATCACCAGGTTCTTGAACAGGGTTTCGATTTCCATGGGATTTTTCTGAAGAAACAGGATGTAGCCGGATAGCCCTTCAATCTGGTGCACCACCAGGCGGCGTTCGATCCGGCGCAAAATAGTGCTATGCTTGTAATGGGAAAAATCGTGACCCGTGGCGCTTCGAACCACGGTGAACACTTTCTGAAGCTGGTGCCGGCCGGCGGTTTCGGAAAAAGCGACCCTGCCGGATGTCTTTAAATCCGGTTGCTTGGCATAACCAATGAGTTTTTCCGGCATCTTCTCCACTGTGAGAATGAAATCGGCAAGACCGGTTTGAATCGCGCTTCTGGGCATCCCGTCATACTTGGCCGTACCCGGGTCCTGAACCATGACCATGCCGCTTTCGCCCTTGATCGCCTTGACGCCCAGCGTCCCGTCCGATGCCGTCCCTGAAAGAATGATGGCAACCGCTTTTTCTTTCCGGTCCTCGGAAAGGGATCGGAAAAAAAAATCGACCGGCATATTGACCATACCAGTCTTGAT